>JBAZGT010000013.1 GCA_041652735.1 Dehalococcoidales bacterium
CGGCGTTTCCAGCTGCCCGGTAGCCATCGGGCCGGAATACATTTTCCGCAACTCCATCTCCGGGCTGCACTACCGGAATGAAGCCGGTGACAATGAAGCCTTCAAGCTGGGAGACAGCTCCACCGGCCCTATCTACTTCTACCATAATTCTATATATGGTACGGAAGCCAGCGACGGCGCTGCCGCCACCAACGGCGGCCTGGCCAACGTGATTTCCCGCAATAACATCTATCATGTCGGCTGGTACGTGCTGGAGTTCGGGCACTATTCCGATGCCGTGAACTGTAACTTCGATTATGACAACCTATACACCACTTCTACGGAACGCTTCGTCAAATGGGGCGAAGCCAAGTACGCGAGCATCAGCGCCTTTGCTTCAGGCGCCGGACAGGAAACCCACGGTATGAGCATCAGCGCCACCAATGAATTTGTGGCAGCGGCCGGGGGCGATTTAAGCCTGATGGCTGACAGCCAGTTCATTGATAAAGGCGAGGTACTGCCGGGCTTCAACGACGCCAACTCGCCGTGGCCTTACAGCGGCGCGGCCCCTGACCTGGGCGCTTTCGAATTCGCCTCTGGGGGCTCATCCTCGAATAACGCGCCGGTGGCCGCCAACAATAACTACAGTATGGTAGGAAACACATCCCTTACCATAGCGGTACCGGGTATCCTGGCTAACGACACCGATGAAGACGGCGACACGCTAATGGCCGTCCTGGCCGGTATTCCCAGCCATGGCTCACTGATTTTGAACAGCGATGGCTCGTTTAACTACACGCCTACTTTCCGCTATTCAGGCACCGATACCTTTACTTATAAAGCCTATGACGGCAAATCCTATTCTCTCAGCGCCACCGTGACCATTACCGTCAACCCCGCGCCTAACGTAGCGGCGGTGGCGGCCAACGATGCCTTCACCACCAATAAAGATACCGCACTGGTCGTGTCCGCCCCGGGCGTGCTCACCAATGATAGTGATGACAACGGGGACGCCCTCACGACTATCCTAGTAAGCAATGTCAGTCACGGCGCGCTGGCGCTGAACAGCAGCGGTGCTTTCGTCTATAATCCTGCCTCCGGCTATACCGGCACGGACAGCTTTACCTACAAAGCCAACGACGGCAACACCAACTCCAACACCGCCACCGTAACCATAACGATTTTCGCGTCTTCATCTTCGGGGACGTTCGGCCTCAGCTCCGGCGATTCCTCCTGGGAACAGGATGCCTCCGTGCTAGATGCGATGAGATTCCAGAACACAGCCGGTACCGGTACCCTGTATAAACTCGAAGTACTGGTCAGCGATTCTTCCCCCACCGGTAAAATCAGGATGGGCGTCTATGCCGATAATAACGGTGTACCCGGCGCCCTGCTCCTGGATGCGGGCGAAGTCAACGCGGCCAACGGCTGGGTAGCTATCAGCGGCTTGAACTTACCGGTAACGAAGAACGCTTACTACTGGCTTTCTTTCATCATGGACAGTCCCAATACGGTGAAGGACCAGAATAATCAGGTAGTCTGTCATTACTGGACCTGGCCCGAATTCAACTACGGGCCTCTTCCCAGCGAGTTTAACTTGAGCCATTGTGACGCCAACGGCAGCCCTTATGTAATGCGGGCCACGGTTAATATCGGGGACGTCAGCTCTCCCGGTACGCCCACTCCACCCGTCAATACCACCCCGGTGGCGTTCAACGATGCTTACAGCACCAACAAAGACACCACGCTTACCGTGTCTGCTCCGGGCGTGCTGGCTAACGACAGCGACGCCAACGGCGACACCCTGACGGCCGCCCTGACCGGCGGTGTCAGCCACGGCACCCTGAGCTTCAACAGCAATGGCTCTTTCACCTACTCTCCGGCCAGCGGCTACACCGGCACGGACAGCTTTACCTATCAAGCCTATGACGGCACGGTAAATTCCAATACCGCCACGGTGACCATCACTATCAATGCTCCGGCCAACACCGCGCCGGTAGCGGTAAACGATACCTACAATACCAATAAAGATACCGCCCTCATCGTGCCCGCTCCTGGCGTCCTGGCTAATGATACCGATGCCAACGGAGATACCCTCACGACCGTCCTGGCGGGTAACGTCAGCCACGGTACGCTGGCGCTGAACAGCAGCGGTGCTTTCGTCTATAATCCTGCCTCCGGCTATACCGGCACGGACAGCTTTACCTACAAAGCCAATGACGGCAAGGTAAATTCCAATACCGTCACCGTAACCATTACCGTTAACACTCCGTCCAACACGGCGCCGGTAGCGGTAAACGATACCTACACGCTGGTTGAAAGCGGCGTCCTTACCATCTCTATTCCCGGCGTCCTGGCTAACGATAACGATGCCAACGGCGATACCATGACGGCCGTCCTGATTACGGATGTCAGCCATTGCAGCCTGACACTGAACAGCGACGGCTCGTTCGTATACACCTCATCAGAGGGGTACGTCGGCACGGACAGCTTTACCTATAAAGTAAGCGACGGCTCCGCCACGTCCAACACCGGTACGGTTACACTGATTATCACCGCGGCCCCGGTGACTCCTCCGGCCGGCGGAGTCACTTTCGGTCTGGACGCGGGCAACAGCTACTGGAGTCAACGGTCTGGCGTACTGGATACCATGAGATTCATGAACACTTCCGGCACCGGCACGCTGAACAAGCTGGAAGTCCTGTTCACGGATACCACCCCGAACGGCAAAGTAAGACTGGGCGTATATGCCGATAACAATGGCAAACCGGGCGCCCTGCTCCTGGATGCCGGTGAAGTCAATGCTGCCAACGGCTGGGTGTCTATCAGTGGACTTAACCTGCCGGTCACGCAGAATACCTACTACTGGCTGGCCTTCACCATGCAGAGCGGCAACGATGTCAGTGACATGATCGGGCAGTCCGGCGATTCACACTACTGGATAACATCGTCTTACGGAAGTCTCCCCTCTCAGTTTAACCTGAGCTGGGCCAGCAAGAACGATATCCCGTACGTAATGCGGGCCACGGTAAACGTCGGCAGCGGTGGCGGTGAAATCATTGTGAACACTCCGCCGTCAGCGGTGAATGACGCTTACAGCACCAATCAGAATACCGCCCTGGCAGTAGCTACACCGGGCGTGCTGGTTAACGATACCGATACCAATGGGGATATCCTGTCGGCTGTTCTGGTGACTAATGTCAGCCACGGCACGCTGGTATTGAACGCCAACGGCGCAGTCACCTATATACCCGCTTCCGGCTATACCGGCACGGACAGCTTTACCTACAGAGCCAATGACGGCGAGAATAACTCCAACACCGCCACGGTAACCATCATCGTTAGCGCGACGCCGGTTACTCCTCCGGCGGGCGGGGTTACTTTCGGCCTCAATTCAGGCAACAACTACTGGAGCCAGCGGTCCGGCATACTGGATGTTATGCGGTTCAAGAATACCGCCGGCACCGGCGTGCTGACCAAGCTGGAACTATTGTTCACGGATACCACGCCGACCGGGAAAGTCAGAATGGGCGTCTATGCCGATAATTACGGTAAACCGGGCGCCCTGCTCCTGGATGCCGGCGAAGTATCCGTAACCAACGGCTGGGTGTCCATCAGCGGACTGAACCTGCCGGTCACGCAAAACACTTACTACTGGCTGGCCTTCACCATGGACAGTGCTAACGATGTTAGCACCATGACCGGACAGGCCAGCAATTCCCACTACTGGATAACGTCCAGCTACGGAACGCTGCCGTCCCAGTTCAACACGCGCGTGGCCAGCCGGAACAGTGTTCCGTACGTAATGCGCGCCACGGTAGAAATAAGGTAATACGCTTTAGCTAAGCAGCCTAATAAATAAAGAGCCCCGGCAGGACTGGAGAAGCCGGGGCTCTTTATTTTGTGGTTATATAATACAAGCTCAAGAGTCTTTTTCCTCCCCCTTCCCACCAGGAAATCCCCCCGGTAAGCAGTCCATTCTTTCTGCGTAAGACACAAAGCGGTACGCTATTGCGTTAAAAGGGATTGTTACCGGGATGGGTGGGGGGGCCTATAATATGAGACGCCGGGGACCCGTCTTGGTGGAGCGGAGTATTTTCCGGACACTCTATACGGGGACTGTCAACAACCCCCGGCGAATGCGGTCAATCCTGGCGTGTCTCACGCCCTGCCATAAGGGACAAATGGGGAAACACTTGAGGATAATACCCGATTGGGGAACAGTGGCTGTCCGGTGAGGCGGCTGGAGATTAGCTAAACCGGCAGGGAGAAGCTGAAGATGCTGCCTCCCTGGAGCCGGTTCCTGGCCCAGATGCGGCCGCCGTGAGCTTCAACGGTGACTTTATTGATGTAAAGGCCCAGGCCCAGTCCCGGTACGGAGCGCGTTAACGGGCAGTCCACCCGGTAGAGCTTGTCAAAGACTCTTTCTCTTTCCGTGTCCGGGAAGCCTTCCCCGTTATCCATGACGCTGACGATTACCGCCGGCAGCTTAATTCTGGGGGCATCCGGGAAAAACCGGTCCAGTTCCTGCCCGTTGTTTAGCGGCATCACCTCAACCTCGATATCGCCGCCATTGGGGGAGTACTTCACGGCGTTGTCCAGCAGGTTATGCAGCACCTGTTCGATACTCTCCCGGTTGACGTTGATTTTGGGGATGGCGCCGCCGCGAGGGCGGAAGGTAATAATATGCTTGGTAGCCCGCTCCTGCGTCTCAGAACAGATCTTGCGGAGCAGGTCGGTAATCACCGTGGACTGCATGGACATGTTGCGCATCTCTTCCAGGCCGGTAATATAGCGCAGTTTTTCCAGCACAAAAACCAGCCGCTTGGTGGCGGTATCGATACCCTGCAGGTATTCTTCCCTCTGCTTTTCCGTAATAAAGTCGTTGAACCGCCGCAGGGTGGAGGTATAACCCTTAATCAGGGTGATGGGTGAAAATACATCATGCCACAGGACTTTGATGGCATCTCTGTTCAGCTCATTCCGGTCCCGGGTATGGGCGGCCTTGTCATAGAGCACAGGGATGCCGTCCCGGTCTTTATAAATGTTCAGACGGCCGGCGACCGTTTCCGCTTTCTTGCCGGCGGGCGGTTTCAACGCGGGGTCGCTGTTGAACAACGGCTTCTTCGCCCCTTCATTTTCAGAAGGTGTGTTTTTAGTACCGCTGCTGTTTTTGTTAACTGAAGCTGGGCGTCTTGTCATCCTGTTGGTCTCCTGTAATATGCTCCAGCTCATCATTATTAAAAGCGAAGCGGTAGCCCACCCCCCGCTCGGTGAGAATCAGCTGCGGGTTGTGCGGATTGGCTTCTATTTTCTGCCGTAAGTACCTGATGTACAATTTTACAAAAGAGTTGTCCCCGATGTAGTTGGGCCCCCAGCCCTTTTCCAGGAGCTGGTCATGGGTAACTATCCAGCCGCGGTTCTTTATCAGGCAGGCCAGAACCCGGAACTCGGTGGGAGAAAGCTTAACGCGCTTGCCCCGGACCCACACCTGGCGGCTCTGCCAGTCTATTTCCAGCTCGCCGTTGTGGAAGGAACTCTTCTCGGTGCTGAACGTATCATTGGCGGTCCGGCGCAGGACTGCCTGGACGCGGGCGATAAGCTCGGAAAACTCAACCGGCTTGGGAATATAGTCGTCGGCGCCCAGCCCGAACCCTTTAATGCGGTCGTTCTTGTCCGCCCTGACGGTTACCATCAATACCGGGATATCACTCATTTCCCTAATGCGGCGGCACACCTCCCAGCCGTCCATCTTGGGCATCATGGCATCCAAGAGGACCAGGTTGGGACGGGTGCTGAAAACGCGGCGCATACCCTCGGCGCCGTCCACGGAAACCAGGACTTCATAACCGGCTTTCTGCAGCCAGGTCTGAGCGAGCTTGGCGTATTCCGCATCATCATCAATTATTAAAATCTTACCTTTTATGTTCATGGTGGTTAGTCTCCTGTCCGGTGTTCTAAAGGTTCTCCGATAAAAATGATAATTTCCCAACAGGTTAGAGTCAACATTACCATTCTTACCTTTTCCTACATATTTATACTTTTTTATCTTTTTTAGGCAACCGAAATTTATTCTAAACCTTATTTTATATAAGAGTCAACCTAACAATCCCTACTTTTTCTCACCCGTTTTATGCTCAATTCATATTATTTTGAGTACAAATTGATTATAAAAGTTTTTTTGTATAGGAATCATAAATATCACCTTAAAAAATATAAAAAATCCGTTACGGTTACATTGCATATATATAAATAATGGTAACAATTGCTAACATTTACCACATTAATTTGATACAAATTTCATACATCCGGTGAAAATAACGCGGCGGACGTTTTTCTAACCCTTTTCTAACGGGCCTCAGACAACGTTCTAACTGGCAACTTTTATGATTTTCATATGACATGCTTAATAACCAGCAAAGCGCCCCTTAAACAAAAGCACGTCCGGACCGCTGGAAATATGCCGGTGAGATTTGATTTTTCCACGATTAAATCATGCCGGACCGGTAGCGGCGTCTCCCGCGGGGAGGGAATTAACGGGCAGGCGGCGGCGCCAATGAAACCAGCCGCTTTAATATTGAGATAACAGTGCCTCTGGCGCGGTTACATATCCTATGAAAGAGACGATAAAAAGAGATGAATGTATTAGTTGAACTGCTGAACCAGCTTCAATTAACCAATGAGATAAATAGCCTCATCGAAAAGTCCAAGACTTTCGCCGCTATTTATCTGGACATCGATATCCAGAAGGGATGTACTCCGGCCAATGACTATTCCCAGGATGAACAGGTTATCCAACTCCTGGCGGACATAACCCGGGAGGCGGTCAAGCAACACGGCAACGAGGACAATTTGATAGGCTATCCCGGCGGGGACAACCTGATGGTGGTCACCACCGTCCCGAAGGTAAGGACTTTGTGCCGCCGGATTCTTTCGGAATTCGACCTGCGCGTCAAGAGCCTCTACCCCGGTAAAAAACAGGTCAAAGGAAACGACGCCGGGGATGATGAAGCGGAAATAGAGAACCAGTCCCCTGCCGTAATCCTGCGGGCGGTGGCGGTAACCAGTGAAAACTGCATTTTCCAGAACCACCTGGACGTTATCAGCGCCGCTGAAGAACAACTGGCCCGTTTACGCAAATACCCGGGGCTCCGGTCTTACTTCGACCTCAAGAAAAGTGACATCCCGGCGGACAGCAGCGGCTTCCCCACCAGTATCGTCCCGGGGCAGCAGGAAGAAATCCGGACGCTGCAAGGGGTGATAAACTGGCTCACCCGCCTGATGAAAGACATCAAAAATCCCCTCACCACCCTGGAAGAGTCCATCAAAAGCCTGGAGGCGGCACAGGAAAAAACCAGCCAGGCCGCCCGGCAGTCCTTCGTAAACACCATAAGGGAAAGCGCCAGCCGGCTGGATAACATTGTGGAGATGACGGAAAGCATCATCTTAACGACTTTACCCCCGGTACGCACCGTACCGGAAGAAATAAACCTTAAAGACTACCTGGACTGGGTCTGCGAGCAGGTAAAATTCCAGGCGGAGAAGCGGAATATTACCATATCTATACAGGTGGCCGACGATATTGAAAAGCTCCACCTGGACGGCAAGAGCCTGGCCCAGAGCTTACTATATCTTATCGAAGGCGAAGTGCAATCGGCCGACTACAAAGACAAATTATATATCAAGGTATCCGCCCCGGCCGGCCAAAGCATCAACATAGAAATATCCAACCCCAACCGCCAGGTCCCCCAGCAGGTAATCGACCAGCTGCTCCAGGGACAGCCGGTTAGCAGCTCTCATGATATCCGGCTAAGCCGCATCTACCTGGCTAAAATCCTGGTACAGGGACTGGACGGCAACCTGGAAGTTTCCAGTGAAAACGGACAGGGGATTACCTACACCATTATTATTCCTCAAAGCTGGCAGGGCTCCATGCAGGAGGTCAATGCCTTGGTGCTGGCCACGGATATCAGCCGGAAACACGCCCGGGCGGAGATAAAAAAACTGCAAAACCTCGCCGCCTCGCTTAACGGCGACCTGCCGGAAAATGTTCTCAATTGCTTTGACACTCTACGCCACCGCGTGCAGGAGCTGGGGATACTGTGTAACCGCTCGCTGTACCTGGTGGAGGAATACAGAAGCCAGATGGAAGTGCGCCAGGACGGCTGGCTCCAGCGGGAAATAGAACAGGTGCACACCGTGGAAGCCCTGGTAGGCATGTGCGAGGAGATTGCCCGGCCGTTGGCGTCCGGACGTCTCTTCGATTTCGATAGCGCCTCCCGCGTGGCCAGGAACGCCCTGGCGGTAGCCACGGAATTCAAGCTTTCCCTGGATGAACGCCAGGCCCTCTGGCACGCCTCTCTGCTTAAAGACCTGGGGCTGGTGCTATCCACCCGTGCGCTGGTGGATCATGGTTACGTTGCCACCGCCGGGGAAGCCAATGCCGTTAAAGCCCGCTTTAAGCCGGTATGGAAAGCCTTTTCCGCAATCGACTTTATGAAAACACCGCTGGCGCTGATTTCTTACAGCTATGAAAAATACGACGATGGCGCCTGCCCGTCCGGCGGCAACGTCACGGAAATCCCGCTGGGAGCGAGGATACTGGCCGTCGTGCGGGCTTTTGACGCGCTGACCTCCAGCCAGACACCTCCCGGGACCAAAGCCCCTAAAATGGCTTTACAGGAGATTGTCCGCGGCTCGGGGACGATTTATGACCCGGATGTCATTAACGCTTTCCTATTATATGGCAGAGACAGAAATTATTTTAAACCCCAGTCAAATCCCGTCAGGAGGAATGTATCTTGAGTAACATAAGTATCATCGGGGCTGGTTACGTCGGTCTCGTTTCAGCCGTCGGCTTTGCCGAGCTCGGCCACAAAGTAAATTTGCTGGAGATAGCCAGCGCCAGGCTGAACGCCCTGGAACGCGATGAAATGCCAATTATGGAGCCGGGTCTGGCGGAGCTCTGGAAGCGCCACCACGCCACAGGCAGGATAACTCTCACCAATAATCCCATGCGGGGACTACTGGACTCCACCTTCGTTTTTATAGCGGTCGGCACGCCTTCAGCCCGCAGCGGCAAACCGGACCTGAGAGCGCTGCGCAGCGCCGTCAGGGGCATCGCGGAAACCGCCAGCGGCCCGCTGATTGTCGTGGTAAAGAGCACGGTGCCGGTAGGCACGGCGCAGACGGTAGAGGAAATACTCATCAGGCACGGCCGAAACGGCTACAGCTTCCCGGTGGTCTCCAATCCGGAGTTCCTGCGGGAAGGGGCGGCGGTTTACGACTTCTTCCATCCCAGCCGGGTGGTTGTCGGGGCATCCGATGAGGCGGCGGCTAAAGCGGTGGCGGAGTTGTACCAATCCCTGGAAGCGCCGCTGGTCATGTGCGATAACCGCACCGCGGAGCTGTCCAAGTATGTTTCCAACGTCTTCCTGGCGGCCAGGGTGAGCTTCATGAACGAGATGGCGCTCCTCTGTGACGAGTGTGATGTAGATGTGGTAAAAGTCTCCCAGATAATGGGGCTGGACCCGCGCTTCGGCGCCGGATATCTTAACGCCGGCCTGGGCTGGGGCGGCAGCTGCCTGCCCAAGGACGTCAAAGGGCTTATCCACATGGCCAAGAAACGCGGCCTGCACCTGCGCCTGACCAAGGCGGTGCAGCAGATAAATGATAATCAACCGCTGGTAGCGGTGCGTAAACTCGGGCGGCTGCTGGGCCACCTTGAAGGAAAAACAGTAGGCGTACTCGGGCTTTCTTTCAAACCCGGCTCCGATGACATGCGGGAGACGCGCGCGCTGCTGGTTATTTCCCACCTCCTGGACCAGGGGTGCCGGGTCAAAGCCTGCGACCCCGTAGTGGCGGAGAAAGCGGCCAGGCTGCTGCCCGGCGTGGATTGCTGCCGTGACCCTTATGAACTGGCCAAAGGGTGTGACGCCCTGGTGCTGGTGACCGAGTGGGACGAGTTCAAAGAGCTTGACCTGGCCAGGCTGGCCGGTCTGATGAAGCAGCCTGTCATCGTGGACGGCCGCAATGCCTTCGATGTCGAGAAGATGAAAAAGGCCGGGTTTATATATGAAGGCATCGGCCGCGGCAAGTTCGGCGCTAAAGAGTCGGCAAAATACGCCGTTGACCTGGAAAAAAGCCGGGAGCCGGCTTTCAGCAGGGACACCTTATGACCGAGAGACCCGCGGCAGTCCCCGTTCGGAGCCTGCCGTTTCTAACCTAAAAATTACACATATCTAACCATTTTTTCTCTCGGCGAGGACTAATATCAAGAGTAGCAATTACTTAAACATCAGGAGAACAGGTAAACGAATTACAGGTGATAAAAGAATGCAAGTAGCAAATATCAAGACGAATATTATAGAGAAAGCCGAAACGGACACCTGCCGGAAAAGCCGCGAAGCCGCGGCTACCGTCAGCGCTAAGGCGAACAAGAAAGTCCGGCCGTTTTCCTACCGGTTCTGGAAAAACATCATGGACCGGTTCCTGGCCCTGGCCGGGATTATCGTGGCTGCTCCGGTGATGGGCATTATCGCCCTGATTATTAAGTTCGATTCAAAAGGGAGCGCGATATACCGCCGCGAGCAGGTAGGCGAAAACGGTGATTACTTTACCGCTTTCAAGTTCCGCACCATGACAGAAAATAACGACGACAGCGTGTACCGGGAGTACATGGCGCGCTACATTAAGGAAGGCGTGCCCTACGCCATCGACGAGGAAGGGAAACCCGTCTATAAAGTCATAAACGACACGCGGGTGACCCGGTTCGGCGCGCTACTGCGCAAGACCAACCTGGACGAGCTCCCCCAGTTGTTTAACATCCTGAGGGGGGAAATGTCCTGGGTGGGGCCGCGGCCGGACGTGCCCCTGGCCGTCTCCATGTACCAGGCCTGGCATATGAAAAGGCTGGCCATCAGGCCCGGACTTACCGGTCTGTGGCAGGTCAGCGGCCGCAAGAATTTGAACTTCCAGGACATGGTGCGGCTGGACATCGAATATATCAGGAAGCAGTCACTGCTTCTGGACGCCAAGATATTTTTACTAACGGTAGTTACCATTCTCAAGAGAGACGGCAGCTAACGATAAGGAAGGAGACAGGTATGGTTAAAGTAGGGGTTGTTGGGTGCGGCTATTGGGGGCCGAAGCATATAAGAGTATGCAATGAGACGACTGAGGCCAGGTTGACCACTGTCTGTGATGTTGACGAGAAAAAACTCCAGCAGGTGCGGGCACAGTATCCCAATGTAAAGGTCACATCAAATTACGATGAGTTCCTGAATGATGTCGAAGCCGTAGTGATAGCTACGCCGGTAAATACTCATTATGACCTGGCGAAGAAAGCGCTGCTCCAGGACAAGCATGTTTTGATAGAGAAGCCGATGACGTTCAACAGCCGCGAGGCGCTGGACCTTATCGAAGTGGCGGATAAACGGGAACTGGTGTTGATGGTGGGACACACCTACCAGTATCACCCGGCCGTTGACCTCCTGGTGGACATCGTGAAAAAGGGCGAACTGGGTGAGATTTACAGCATAGACTCGGACCGGCTCAACCTGGGCTTATACCGGCCGGACGTTAACGTGTTGTGGGATCTGGCCCCGCATGATATCAGCATCATGCTCATGCTGCTGGACCAGGAACCGATTTCCGTAAGCGCCCGCGGCGCCCACCGGGCCGGCGGCGATGTTTACGACGTAGCTTACCTGGAAATCCTTTTCGCCAACGGCGTCATGGGCAACCTGCACGTCAGCTGGCTGCACCCCCGCAAGATACGGCAGATGACCGTAGTCGGCAGCCTGAAAATGGCCGTCTATGATGATGTCTCCGAATCTGAAAAAATACAGATTTATGACAAGGGTCTGGTGATTAACGGTAACTGTCACCTCAACGGTAACGGTAATGGTAATGGTAATGGGAATGGGAACGGCAACGGCCTCAACAAATTTTCCGCCTGGCCGCCCAACTACCGCTACGGCAACATCGTTATCCCGTTCGTCTCCGGCGCCGAGCCGCTCAAAATACAGTGCACCAACTTCATCAACTGCATCAGGGAAAACAAAGTGCCCAAGAGTGACGGCTGGATGGGCCTCAAGGTAACCGGCATCCTGGAAGCCGCGGACCTGTCCCTTTCACATGACGGGCAGAGAGTAAAGCTGGATGCGGCGCTGGTGGGCATCGTTTAAGTCGAATCAAGTCTGGGGAACATACTTGTAGAGGACTACAAAAAAGATATGGAAAAAACAATAAAGTCACCAATAGATCTGACCGCAGCGGATGAAATCATCCTGCAAATGCATGATGACGCGGTAATAGATGACGGCGTCACCCTGGGCTACGAGCCCAGCCGCAAGGTAGACCGCTACCTGTCCATCGGCCCGGGGGCGCGTATCAGGCAGGGCACCATCATCTACCGGGGCAGCCGCATCGGCGCCAACCTGGAGACCGGGCATAACGTGCTCATCCGGGAAGAAAACGAAATCGGAGATAATTTCCGCATCTGGAACAACTCCGTGGTGGACTACGGCTGCCACATCGGCAATAACGTGAAAATTCATAACAAGGTATATATCGGCCAGTTCAGCATCATCGAGGATGATGTTTTTATCGCTCCCGGGGCAACCTTCGCCAATGACATGCATCCCGGCTGCCCCAACTCTCACGAGTGCATGCGCGGCCCGCATATCAAGAAGGGCGCCCAGATAGGCATCAACAGCACCCTGTTACCCCGTGTCATCATCGGGGAGAGGAGCTTAGTCGGAGCCGGCAGCGTGGTCACCAAAGACGTTCCGGACGGGGTTGTCGTCTATGGTAACCCGGCCCACGTGGTATGCAAAATCGAAGACCTGACCTGTACTTCAGGCCTCAGGGATAAACCCTATCCTAATGTGATTTTTGGAGGCATGAATGACTGTTCCATTAGTTGATCTGAAAAAACAATATCAAGAAATCAAGAAGGACGTTCTTGATGAAATAAGCCTGGCACTGGATGGCATGCAGCTGTTCCTGGGCAAAAATGTGCAGGCGGTGGAAACAAGTTACGCCGCGTTCTGCGGGACCAAGTACGCCATCGGCGTGGGTTCGGGGACGGACGCTCTCCACATCGCCCTGCGCGCCTGCGGCATCGGCCCCGGGGACGAGGTCATCACCGTGGCGCATACTTTTATCGCGACCGTCGAGGCGATTATACTTGCCGGCGCCAAACCGGTGCTGGTTGACATCGACCCCGAGACCTGCAACATAGACCCCGCCGAGGTAGCGAAAAAGATTACCAAAAAGACCAGGGCCATCCTCCCGGTGCACCTCTACGGGCACCCGGCGGATATGGACCCCATCAAGGAGCTGGCCAAATTGCACAAGCTCTGGGTGATAGAAGACTCCTGCCAGGCGCACGGGGCAGAATACAAAGGGCAGCGCACCGGCTCGCTGGGGGACATTGGCTGTTTCAGCTTCTATTTCACCAAGAACCTGGGCGGTTACGGGGAGGGCGGCATCATCACCACCTCCAACCCGGATTTAGCCGCCAAGTGCCGCATGATACGCGACCATGGTCAGAATGCCAAGTACTACCACCAGACCATGGGCGTCAACGGCCGGCTCGATGAGATACAGGCCGCCGTACTGAAAATCAAGCTGCGCCATCTCGATGACTGGACGGAGATGCGGCGGAACAACGCCCAAATCTACCGGGAATACCTGCCGTCATCCGTGGCGCTGCCAGGCGAGATGCCCTGGGCGAAGCACGTTTACCATCTCTTTGTGATAAAGACGCCGGAACGTGACGGCCTTAAGTCCTGGCTGGAGCAAAAGGGAATAGCCACCGGCATGCATTACCCGGTGCCCATTCATTTGCAGGAAGCCTGGCGTGAATACGGCGGCGAAGATATTTACCTGCCGGTCACGGAAAAAATAACCAAGGAAATTCTTTCCCTCCCAATGTACCCGGAATTGAGTGAGGGGGAAATACAATATATTTGCGGCTGTGTCCGAGAGTTCAGTGAATCCAGATCAAAAGTGGAGGTTCTACGCTAGCTACAGTGCCAACAAAGCTATCAATCTCTTGATAGATTGACAAACAGGCGGAGGTGAATTCAATGTTAAAAACTCGCAATGGTAAGGAAACCCAGGAAACTAAACAAGAACCCAAGCTAAAACCCGAGGATAAATCTCGTCAGGAAGCCGAAGCCGCCCAGGCAAAAGCCAAACAGGAAAAAGCGGCAGCCAAGATGGTCAAAGAAGCAGCTGCCCGGGCCCAAAAAGAGGCTGAGGCAATCGCCAAAGAGCGGGCCAGGCAGGAAAAAACAGCCGCCCGCGAGCGAGCTCTACAGGCGAAAAAGGCAGAGAAAACGGCTAAAATAGCCGCTGCCTGGGTCAAGAAAGAGCTTGCGGCTGACGCCAAGAGAAAGGCGAAGCAGGAAGCTGAAGCAGCCAATATGAAAGCCAAAGAGGGAAAAGAGGTTGTTCAGAAGGCGCAATTAGCTGCCGCCGCGGCGAAAAAAGAAGCCGAGGCAATCGCCCGGAAGAAAGCGCAGGAAGAAGCTGAAGCCGTGAAAAAGTCCCAACAGGCTGCCGAAGAAAATAGAAAAGCGGTTGAAGCAATCGCCAAAGAAAAGGCCAGAAAGGAAGCCGAAGCCGTGAAAGAATCACAGATGGCGGCCGCCGCGGCCAGGAAAGAAGCCGAGGCGCTGGCCAGAGAAAAAACCAGGCAGGAAGCCGAGGCTTTGAAAGAAGCACAGATGGCAGCTGCCACGGCCAAGAAAGAAGCCGAGGAACTGGCCAGAGAGAAAGCCAGGCAGGAAGCCGAAGCCCTGAAACAGGCGCAGCAGGCCACCGCCCTGGCCAAGAAAGAAGCCGAGGAATCGGCCAAAGAAAAAGCCAAACAGGAAGCCGAGGCTCTAAAGCAATCGCGGCAGGCCGCCGCCATGGCTATTAGAGAAGCCGAGGCAATCGCCAGGGAAAAGCCGCCGCAAAGAATAGAGCCGGTTGTCAAGGCTGAAGCGGCTACCACCTGGGTTAAAAAGGAAACAGTGACCAGGGCCACCCGCATTCCGTTTTTCAGCGGGCGTTCCATCATGGTCATGCTGGTCGGTCTCATCATCGGCACGGGGCTGGGCCTCGGGTACTGGATTTACAACCCGTTCGCCTCCAGCCCGACGACCGAGACCACCCAACCCAGCGGACTGCAGCTGGTCGGCTTGCCTTCCGATGTCCCCTGGTCAAGCCAGGTCAAAGTGCAGATGGTAAATCCGGGCTCATCTTATGTGAACCTTAGAGACCTGGCCAGCACCGGGCAGTATTATGCCGCCAAAGCCAGCTCTCTCCCCTTCCTGCAGTTCTTGAGTGATGCACTGAAAACGGACGCACCGCAATATAATCACACCGTGGACGAACTCGACCAGATGATTACGGCGACCATCGATACTACCAGTGAACAGCCGACGATGATAATCACCACTACCGCCGCCACGACCGAAGAGGCATCGTTCTTCTCTACTTACCTGCCGGGCGTGTTCACCCAATACCTGATTGCAGAAGAGGGCAACAAGCAGCAGCAGGCATACACGGATGTTTCCGATAAAATACAGCAGGTCAAGGCAGCGCTGGTAACAGCCACCGATGAACTTAACACCATCAAACAGCAGTCCGGCCTGGTCGACTTTAATAACGACCCCGTTTACGTGGCGCTGACCGCTAAAATCAGTGCGCTCGAGACCCAGCTGAATTACCAGGCCACCACGCTGGCTGCCAATATAGAGGTTTCCGGCGCTTCCGGACAAACGGTCCAGGCGTCCATCGACCAAACCATACAGCAGAGAGACAACATCGTTGCCGCTCTCTCGGCGGCTGAAGCCCAGCTCAACGCTCTCGCCCTGCAAATCACCCTGTCTGATGACGGCACCTTTAACACGGAACTGGTCCAGCTTAACGCCAAGGTTAGCGCCCTGGAGATAGAGCTTAACAGATTGATGGTCGGCGATGCCACCACGGTGGGCCTGGTTACCATGATTGCCCAGGGCATGACCGAAAGCGATCCCCAGTACGCCACCGCCTTAAACCTGATTAACCAGACCAGTGAATCACTGGTGAAAGCCAGGCAGGATGTTGCCGTACTGCAGAGCAGGATTACCGATTCTACGGACCTGGTATTATCCCAGGACTACCTGTTAGCCCAGGCCAAGGTCGATAATCTCAGGGCGCAGCTATCCGATACCACCAATAAACTGGCTTCACTGACGCTCCAGAGCACTGCCGGACTCGGCCAGTTGACCCTCCAGCAGTCATTCGACCTGACCAGTGTCGCCCTGACGGACGCCAGGTCTCAGCTGGCGGAGCTGGAAAGCAGCCATGCTAACAGTGCCTACGTATCAGCGGACCTGGATTACCAGCTGGCCCAGGCCAAGGTTGATACGCTCACCAGCCAGCTCGGATCATTGACCGCATCTATGACAGCGCTGGTTGCCAGTGACGTCGACACGGTGGGCATCACCGATTCTCTGGTGGCGGGCAATCCCTCCATACCGGTGCCGGTACTGCCGGAGAAGATACGCATGCGCAACGCTCTGATGATCGGCGCCATACTCGGTATCGTGCTGGCATGGGGCATCCTTAACTGGAAGTGGATACGCAAGTCGGTTTTCGCCAAACCCGCTATCGCGGAAAAGGAAGATGAACTATGAAGGAAATAATACTGGTTACCGGGGCAGCCGGTTTCATCGGGTCTCACGTGGTAGAGCATCTCATTAACCTCGGCTATACCGTGGTAGGGTTGGATAACTTCGATAACTTCTACGACCCCGCCATCAAACGTGAAAATATCCGGAACCTGGACGGGAAAAACGGGTGCCGCATCATCGAAGGCGACATTCGGGACTCTGTCCTGTTAACCAGTATTTTCCAGGAAAACAAGGTTAGTATGGTAGTCCACCTGGCCGCCAGGGCGGGAGTGAGACCCTCTCTGCAAAAGCCGCTCTTCTACGAAAATAATAACGTAGGCGGGACGATTAACCTGCTCGAGCTCAGCCGTGAACACAGCGTGAAGAGATTTATCTTCGCTTCCTCCTCATCCGTTTACGGTGTGGATGCCCGGGTACCGTTCCGGGAGGATGCCAAAGTGGACTACCCCGCTTCCCCTTACGCCGCCTCCAAGGCCGCCGCGGAGCTTTTCTGCCGCACCTACAGCCACCTCTATGACCTGCCGGTAACCGCGCTAAGGTTCTTTACCGTGTACGGACCGCGCCAGAGGCCGGAGATGGCCATCCACCTGTTCACCAGGAAGATAGCAGCGGGGCAGGATATATCCGTTTTGGGGGACGGGACTTCTAAACGCGACTATACCTATATCGACGATATTGCGGACGGCATCATGCGGGCGCTGTTCTCCACCAGCCGGGGATTTGAAATTTACAACCTGGGGAACTCGCACCCGATAGCCCTGAAATACCTGATTGAGCTGATTGAAAAATCACTGGGCAAGAAAGCCGTCATCAGGCAGCTACCCGAACAGCCCGGTGATGTCCCGATAACTTTCGCGGATATCACCAAGGCCGGGAAGGACCTGGGCTACCGTCCGGTAACGACCATCGAAGAAGGAATTGAACTTTTTACCCGGTGGTACTTGAAGTCGGCCACCAACACGGAGAGTAATCTTATCAAGAGTGTTCGTTAATATGGTCCAGAAATCAGTTTGTATTGTAACGGAGAATTTGTCCGAGCCTGTCGATGAGGGAATTAAGCACTTTGCTCATTCCCTCATCGAGTCATGCCCGGAAGAGTACAAAGTGCTCGGGCTGGCCGTCCGCGCGCCGCGCAAGAACGGCAACTCCCACACGGTATCGCTAAAGACCAACCGGCTGTTCCTGAACTACAGCCTGTGGGAACGAATCCGCCATTTCCAGCCCAGCGTTATCTGCTATCTGCCCTCCGCTTCAGCCACGCTGTTCAGCTTCTTGAGAAGCCGGATTCTGAAGCTCCAATACGTTCGCGCCAGGGTAGTCATGGTCTCACTGCAATCGCGCGAATACGGCTGGCTGGCACGGCACCTTATCCGCCTCTTTTCACCGGATACCGTGTTCGTGCAGAATGAGCAGGCGATGCAGCGGCTGGCGAGCCTGGGCTGCAATACCAGGCTGCTGCCGAGCGGCGTGGACCTGAAGAAATTCGTGCCGGCATCCGCCGCCAGAAAAGCGGAACTGAGGGCTAAATACGGACTCGACCCGAAAGCTTACACCATATTGCATGTCGGCCACCTGACCCAGGGCAGAAACGTGGAACTGATGATACGGGCGCGCCAGGAGCACAACGCCCAGGTCATACTAGTCAGCAGCGGTCTGCGTCACGAGGACAGAGACAAGCTTAACCGCGAGCTGAAGGAAAACGGCGTTATCGTCATGGACCGGTATATTCCGGAAATTGAAGAGATGTACCAGCTTTCCGATTGCTATCTCTTCCCCGTTTTTTCCAACCGCGCCTGCATCGGCGTGCCGCTTTCGGTACTGGAAGCCATGGCCTGCAATATCCCCGTCGTCTCGGTTAAGTACGGCACTTTGCCGAAGATGTTCGAGGCAGGCAACGGACTGGTTTTCGCCGATTCTCCGGACGAACTGATGGCCGGCCTAGCCAGGGTCAGAAACCTGGAAAACTGCCGCACCCGTGAAAAAGTCATTCCCTATTCATGGCAGGCAATAGCTAGATTCATACTCGAGCAAACCGCCAATGAGGTGAAAAACTAATGGAAAAAGGCATCCCGAACCTGACCGCCTTCGGCGCCCTGATGGTTGCCGGTCTGCCGCTGCCTGACAGCGCGACGCCGGACTACCGGGCGCTGCTGGGGTTTTACGAAAAGAACAAGTTCCCGCTGCTGGCGTTTAAAAACGGCCGGAACGGGCACGCTTTTCTGCATTCACCGGAATTCAAAGCTGCCCGTAATGGCAATTCCGCCAGGCTCAAGGCCCTCCGGTCGGAATACTTAATCGTCCGCGACCGGTGGGCCGAGCGGGGCATTCCCTGCATCACCCTGAAATCCGGCGGTTCATTTCTCCCTTTCCCCTATACCAGCGATAATCTGGATATCCTGATACACAAGGAAGATGAAAGCGCCGCCAGGGATATATTGCTGCAACTCGGCTACCTGGAGCTGAAAAACCTGGAAGAGCCGCAAAAATTTCTTTTCCGCAAGTTCCATGCCGGCACCACCGTTTCGGATATTCACCTGCATACCCGCATCGGCTGGGGCGTCGGTTTCATGAATGAGAATGACCTGTGGCGTAAAGCCATTGTATCACCGGATGATGCCGCGGTAACGATACCTTCTCCGGATGATACCATTTTAATTACGCTGGCTCACGCCTTTTATGAGAACAAGTGTTTACGCCTGGCGGACCTGATTAAAGTTTTCTCCGGATTCCAGGGCGTTTACGACTGGGATTATATTAAAAATACCGCCGCCCGCGCCGGGTGGCAGGACGGACTGTACTTTAGCCTGGGCCTCTGCGCCCACCTGGAGCAGAGCATCCTGGGCAAGACGGCCATCCCTCATTATGTTATTGAAGACTGCGAGTCTCATCTGGCCAAATCATCCTTCATTAACCGCTATTATCGCCAGCTCAAAAGCCGCACGCCGGTGCTGCCGTTTTACGTTTCTTTCATCTTCGGCAAACTAATATTTTACAAGAAAATCATGCAGGACCCGCGCTACAGCCTGAAGAAACGACTCTATGAAACTGCCCGGACCACTTTACGCGGCATCAGACTAAAAGCCCATATCCGGCCGCAGTCCCCGTTCCTGGTTACGTTCAGCGGACTGGACGGCTCCGGTAAGACGCAGCACGCCAAAATCCTGCAGTCCTGCCTGAACGCCTGCGGTCTTAAAACAGAGTATTACTGGAGCAGGTGCGGGACAGCCGGACTGACACGATTTTTCACCGGCCTGGCGAATAAAATTTTAGGCAAGAAAACGGCGCGGGGGGACTCCAAACCGGGGGCGGAAGGCCGCAGCGCCCGGCTCCAGAACCCCATATTCCGCTTCATCTGGACTTACCTGGCGGCCTTCGATATTATGATTGCCTACCTGCGGCACGTGAGACTGCCGCTGCTGCGCGGGAGAATCGTTATTTGTGACCGTTATGTGTACGACGCGGCGGCGGAGATGGAATCTTCCCTGGTTAAAGTCAACTGGCTGCACCGTTTGGCCCTTAAAATGATGCTGGCCGGCACGCCCAAACCTGACATCGCCTATTTCCTGGACGTCCCCGAGGCGGTCAGCACGCAACGCAAGGATGCCAGCACGGATATCGAATACCTGAGGCAGCTGCGCCGCAATTATCTGCGGCTGACGCAGCGCTATCACCTTGCGACCAAGGACACGGCGCGGGAGTTGGAAACCATCGCCGACGAGATAGTACTGGAAGTGGGCGCGCCTTATATGAAAATATACCCAACTTTTATCAATAGCCTATTTCTTTCTAACCCAAATCAGATAAACTTAAAATCCAGGAAAGTAAAATAATGAAGGTACTGGTAGTAACCAATATGTACCCCACCCCGGAAAAACCGGCCGCGGGTACGTTTGTCCAGGAGCAGGTGGAGTCCCTGAGGAGGGAATCCGTCGACGTGGACGTTTTCTGCGTGGACGGCAGTAAGAACAAGCTGGCCTATCTCTGGGGGCTGTTCCGGTTCTGGGGCAGGCTGCTGCGCAAGCGCTATGATATTATCCACGCTCATTACGTGTTTTCCGGGTTTATCGCCAGGGCGCAGTACCTCTACCCGGTAGTGCTGACGCACCACGGGCTGGAGGTATTCATGACCTGGCAGCGTTTCCCTTCCCGCTTCATCACCCCCCTCGTCGACCAGGTAATACTGGTGTCCGAGGAGCAGAAGCGCAAGCTGGGCTGCCAGACCGCCGAGATTATCCCCTGCGGCATCAACCTGGATTTCTTTAAGCCGGTGCCCCGGGAAGAAGCCCGGCAGAAACTTAATTTACCCATGGATAAAAAACTGGTGCTCTGGGTGGGCAACCACCGCCGACCGGAAAAAAGGTATGACATCGTGGAGAAAGCGATTGCGCTGGCCAAAGCCAAAGACCCCTCCGTGGAGCTGGTGCTGGTGGACGGAAAGCCCCATGACGTAGTGCCCCTTTACATGAGCGCCGGGGACGCCGTCCTGCTGGTATCCGACGCCGAGGGTTCCCCCATGGTCATCCACGAAGCCATGGCCTGTAACCTGCCCATCGTGTCCGTGCCGGTGGGAGACGTGCCGGAGGTAATCGGCGGCACGGAAGGCTGCTATCTTTGCACCCAGGACCCGGCGGACGTGGCGGACAAACTCGCCCTGGCACTGCAATTCACGGGGCGCACCAGCGGCCGCGAGAACATTAAATACATGGAGGAAGGGCATACCGCCCGGCGCATCCTTAACCTTTACCGGAAAGTGCTCCAGCAACGGAACAGGACCGCCCTGGAGTCCATGGTCCCGGACAAGGCGGGGAAAAGCTTATGAAGCGTATCCTTATCATTCGCCATAAAAATTATCCCACGGCCGTGCCCACCCGCCGCAACGCGGAAACGCTGGCGGCTAACGGCTATGCCGTGGACATCGTTTGCCTTAGAGACAAAGGCGAGCAAAGACGTGAAAACGTCCGCGGCGTGAACGTTTACCGGCTGCCGGTAATGCACAAACGGCAAGGCTTCCGCCGCTATATATTTGAATACTGCGCTTTCTTCTTCCTGGCTTTCTGGCAAGTAACCTGGCTTTCCCTGATTAAGAAATACCGGGTGATACAGATAGATAATATGCCGGATTTCCTGGTCTTCACCGCCCTGTTCTCCAAACTGAGAGGGACGAAGGTCATCCTCCAAATTCTTGACCATACGCCGGAAGTCTTTATCGACGGCTTCAAAGCCTCCCCGAAGCACCCGGCCGTGCGGGTAATGCGCCTGCTGGAGAAAGCCAGCATATGGTTCGCCAATCACGTATTGGTCACGCAGAGCACCAGCAAAGATATGCTGGTGAGCCGTGGCGTGCCGGAAGCCAAAATTTCCGTGGTGCTTAACGTACCGGATGAAAACGTGTTCAAGTCCGTCCCGCCCTCCTCCAACGGCAACGGGCACTTCCGGCTGATGACCCACGCCAGAATCGTTGACCGGTACGGGCTGGATACCCTGATAAACACGGTGCCCTTGCTCAAGGGTGAGATTCCCAACCTGGAAGTCAAAATCGTAGGCGACGGCGAAGGGCTGCCCCGCCTTAAGGAGTTGACCGACAAGCTGGGCGTGAATGATTATGTGAAGTTTACCGGGTGGGTCAACGCGGACGAGATTCCGGGCCATATCGCCCAGGCGGATGTCTGCCTGGTGGTTATCCCCGCCGGCGCCAACCCGGCCATGCCCAATAAACTATTTGAATATTCGGCTTTAGGGAAACCTTCCGTGGTAACTTCCATCCCGTCGATTAAACCTTATTATGATGACAACGCCGTAGCCTATTACAACGCCGGTGATACCGCCGACCTCGCGCGATGCATTATCGAGCTTTATAAAGACCCGGACCGGAGGGCGGCTATGGCCGCTTCCAGTTCAGCGGTTTACCAGAAATACCGGTGGGGCAACATGAAACACGAATACCTCAACGCCATTGAAAGGCTAATAAACAGGGGGGCGGTAAGATGAACGCTACATTTGCAGTCAACAGCTATGAAGCCAAGCGGATTCCCACGCCAAGGGTGGCCATCTATATAATTGTCGGCATAATCATATCGCTGCTATTGTCCGTGGCCCTCGACCTGCCGATTACGCTCGGCCTGATACTGGGAGCACAACTAACGCTACTGTCCCTGGTTATATACCGCAGAGTGTTCCTGGTAGCAGCCCTGCTGGTGGGACAGCTCACGGTAAGCAACTACATGATATACGTAGCAGGCACGCCAATCAGTGTCCGCTTTTTGTGGACGATAATAGCCGTCGTTTTCCTGTTTTTCATCCACTTCAGGGAGAGAAAAACAATCCTGGGGAAAAGGGGCTGGAAAGTACTGACGCCGGCCTTGCTGCTGGTAGTCTGCGCCATCATTTCCAACCTTATCAACACGAACATGGACTATACCCTCCAGTACCTGCGCACGGCAGCCACATCACTGGTCATCATCCTGCTGATACCGGCTGTGATTGAAGAAGAAAGGGATGTCAAAATACTGGGGCTGACGGCTTTGATAACCTGCAGCATATCGGCTGTTTTTGCCATATTGCAGCATTTTCATATCGGCCTGCTGCCGATTTCCCTAACTATCTTCGGCAGCAACAATTTTGCCGGCACGAGGGCTATCGGGCTAAATGACAGCCCGGTCGACCTCTCGTTTACCCTGCCCTTAATTCTGCTGCCGGCTATTGCTTTGTTCTTTTTCAAGGGAATCAACGACCGTTACAGAGTATTGCTGGTGCTGGCTATAGTGGCGATGGCGGCGGCCGAGTACTTTTCCTACACCCGTTCCGGCATGTATGCCATGGGCGCCGGCCTTATCGCTCTGCCTCTGTTCATGAAATCCAAAATGAGAACGCAGATATTTTTAGCCGCCCTGGTACTGATAGCAGGTTTTATAATCTATACCGACATGAAAAATAACCGCTATACTGGCGGCGTTACCAATGAAAGCAGCGCCGCCGGCCGTCTGGTGCTCTGGCAAGCCGGCGCTAAGATTGCCATGTCCTCGCCGGTATTAGGCATAGGAGGACAGGCATTCAAGGAGGCCGCCCAGGAGTACATATCCAGCGTTAGCTACAACCCCAGCGTGGTACAGGCGGAGGAGGTACTGGGGGTAGAACAGCCCCATAATGATTTCCTCCGTACCTGGGTTTCTTACGGGACGGTAGCCTTGATAGCCCTTGTCTGGCTGCTAATCATGATTTTCCGGAACTTCCTGATATCCTACCGCTTCCTGACCACGCGGTTGGGCAAGGGAATAGCGCTGGGCTGTTTTGCCGCTTTCGTGGCATACGCGGTCAACGCTTTTACCCATAATGTCATCGATGAGGTGGCGCTGATCTGGATGTTCGCCGGCCTCTCCATTGCTTTATGCAAGATTGCTGCCAACCAGAAAAAGCAAAAACCGCAGCAGCTTAAGGCATCGGAATGATTAACGGACGGGTTACCGTAATGTTCCCCATCAACCAGCTGGGCGTAGGCGGCGCCGAGCAGCAGCTGATGGAGCTGGTCAAAGGGATAGATAAAAACCGGTTCGAGCCTATCGTGGTATCGCTTTACCCCGGCGGCGCCCTGGAACCGGAAATCAAAGCCATGCCCGGGGTGGAGCTTATCTGCCTGAACCGGAAGGGTAAGTATGATTTCCTTATCCTGTTCAAAATTTACCGCCTGCTGCGGCAAAAAAAGGTACAGATAATACAGCCCTTCCTGACCCCGGCCAGTTTCTTCGGGATGGTACCGTCGCTGACGAACCGCCGCCTGGTAAAAATAGTCACCGAACGGTGCGGCGTGCGGGTAAACCCCCGGCTGGGGAGCTCGCTCTACCGCAAGGCGGAGGACTTTTTTACCCGCTTCGCGGACTGGGTGGTACCCAACAGCAAGGCCGGGGAAGACTATGTTGTCAAAAGAGGCATCAGTCCCGCCAGCGTCAAGGTGATTTATAACGGCATCAACCTGGACCGCCTAAAGCCCAACCCGGACGCGGTGGCCAAGATTAAACAGCAGCTAAAGCTGCCGGAGGGCGGCAAGATTGTCGGCATTACCGCCAGTCTCACGCCCGCCAAGGACCACCAGACCTTTCTCCAGGCGGCGAAAATCGTGTCCCTCATCTCACCGGATACCAGGTTTGCCGTGCTGGGCGACGGGCCGCTAAGGCCGGAACTGGAAAAGACGGCTCAAGAGCTGGGCATCGACTCCGTGGTCACCTTTTTCGGCAACCAGCGTGACGTAGGCTCTTATATATCGTCCTATGATATCGCCTGCCTGACCTCGTTCGACCACGAGGGCTGCTCCAACGCGACCCTGGAAGCCATGGCCCTGGGCAAGCCGGTAGCGGTGACGGACGTGGGCGGTAACCGGGAAGTGGTGGAGAACGGCGTCACCGGCCTGCTCTCCCCGCCGAAAAACCCGGACGTTTTAGCCCATAACATCGTCACGTATCTCAAGCAGCCGGAGCTGGCACAGCGCATCGGGCAGGCAGCCAGGCAAAGGGTAATGGCGCAATTCGGCATCCCCCGGATGGTGCAGGAATACCAGGACCTGTTCGAGGCCGCTCTCCGGCAGAAAGAATCCAGTCGTAAAAAACGCTAGAGATAGGGGCTTTCCCCGTTTCCCTGGTTATACCGGATTCTAACGAATTAAAAACTATTATCTAACACACTTAAGCTAATATTCAGGTATAGCCGGAATATATATAGAACCGAATTTCCTTAGCTCCGGCTTGATACATGTCCAACTGAATAGCTAAAAAGGTGGCAATTATTACGGAGAATCGACTGCCGGAATTCAGAAATAGAGGACAGCTATGTGCGGAATAATCGGATTCGCCGGTAATGAACCGGCCTCGCCTATCGTACTTCAGGGGCTTATCAAACTGGAATACCGCGGCTATGACTCGGCCGGGGTGGCCAGTATCTATAACGGCCACCTGCTGGTGCAGAAAGACATCGGCCGCATCGTGGATATAGACCGGCGGCTGGGACTGAAAGACCTGCCCGGGAACGTGGCCATCGCCCACACGCGCTGGGCTACCCACGGCGGCGTCACCCGGAAAAACGCCCACCCCCATATAGACTGCGCCGGGAGTATTGCGGTAGTGCATAACGGCATCGTGGAAAACTACGTGGAGCTGCGGCGGGGGCTGGAGGAAAAGGGGCACACCTTTGCCTCGGAAACGGATACCGAGGTCATCCCCCACATTATCGAGGAATGTCTGAAGGAAAACATCACCCTGGAGCAGACCGTCCTGGCGACCGTCCGGCAAATCAAAGGCTCTTACGCCATCATGGTAATCTCGGAAAAAGAGCCGGATAAAATCATCGCCACCCGGAAAGACAACCCCCTGGTTATCGGCACCGGGGAGCGGGGCACCTTCGCCACCAGCGATATGTTTTCGCTGACGGGCTGTACCGGGGTAATCTATCCGGAAAACGGAGACCTGGCGGTGCTGACCAGCCGCGGCGTGGAATTTTTTGACGGGAACGGGCAGCCGGTGACCAGGACCGCCACCCCGCTTAATACCACCGAACAATGCTACGATAAAGGCGACTACGAGCATTTCATGCTCAAAGAGATCATGGCGGAACCGGAGGCCATCCTGACCGCCATCAACCAGGACGAGCGGTCTTTCACCCAGATGGCCATGGATATCCTGAGGGCCAGGCAGGTGGTCATTTCCGCCTGCGGGACATCACGTTACGCCGGACTGGTGGGACGCTACCTCTTCTCCGGCATCGCCAACAAGTTCTGCGACGTGGTGATGGCGTCCGAGTTCCAGTACTTTTCCGAGTCCATTGATAAAAACACCCTGGTTATCGCCGTATCACAGAGCGGTGAGACCGCGGACGTTATCGAAGGGGTCAAACGCTCCAAAGACAACGGCGCCAGGGTTATCTCCATCGTCAACCGGCCGAACTCCATGCTCTGCCGCATGAGCGACGACGTTATCTACCTCAACTGCGGCCCGGAGATTGCCGTGGCCGCCACCAAGTCGTTGACCAGCCAGCTGGCTATTTTTTACCTCCTGTCCTACTCCATGATAAACCAGTTCAGCCAGGGCGTCGCCCACTTGAAGAACGTAGCCAATGAGGTATCCAAGGTGCTCAGCTGGAACGGCGCCAAGCTGGAAAAACTGTCCGAGCAATTCAAGGACGCCCGTGATTTTTACTACATCGCCCGGGGCGTCAACTTCCCCATAGCGTCGGAGGCGGCGTTGAAGCTCAAAGAAATTTCCTACATTCACGCCGAGGGGCTACCGGCCGGCGAGCTTAAGCACGGCACGCTGGCGCTTATCGAGGACCGGACGCCGGTGGTTGCCATCTGCCCGAATGACAACACCTTCCACGAGACGCTGGACAACGGCATCGAGGCTAAAGCCAGGGGCGCCTACATCATCGGCGTATCGGACATTATCGACCCGCTGTATGATTTCTGGATTGAAATACCCAAGGTGGAAAGCCTGTTTTACCCGCTGGTATCCATCGCGCCGCTGCACTTGCTGGCCTACTACCTGGCTTTAAAGCGCGGTGAAGACCCGGACAAGCCCCGGAATTTAGCTAAATCGGTCACGGTAAAATGAAGAAAGTACTGGTCACGGGCGGCGCCGGCTTTATCGGCTCCCATCTTTCCCGGGAGCTGCGCGAGCGGGGATACAGGGTCACTATCCTCGACGACCTTTCCACGGGGAAAAAGGAAAACATCCGGGGACTGCTGGACAACGCCGGTGACGTTCAATTTGTCCAGGACAGCATTTTAAATTCGGTGCTGCTTTTAAAGCTGATGGCGGGGGTAGATTATGTTTTCCACCTGGCGGCCGTCGCCAGTGTGCCTGCCAGCATCCGCGACCCGCTGGCTTCTCACGCGGTCAACCTGACCGGCACTTTGAACGTGCTCCAGGCCGCCGTAACCAGCCGGGTCAGGAAAGTAGTGCTTTTCTCCTCGGCGGCGGTCTACGGCGATACCCCCGTCATGCCTCAACGTGAGGATATGCTGCCCATGCCCCTGTCACCCTACGCCGTGACCAAGCTGGCCGGAGAATATTACTGCGACGTCTTTAAAAAGGCATACCGGCTGGACACCGTCAGCCTGAGATTTTTCAACGTTTACGGCCCGAGGCAGGACCCCAATTCCCAGTACGCCGCCGCCATTCCCAAGTTCATTACCAAGGTACTGAGCGGCCAGGCGCCGGTAATTTTCGGGGACGGCGGGCAGACCAGGGACTTCATCTTTGTCCGCGATGCGGCGGCCGCGGCCATACTGGCCGCCGAAAGCGATGCCGCCGGCGTCTATAACGTGGGCATGGGGCAGACGGTAACCGTGAACGAACTGGTGCGTCTCATCCTGGATATCAACGGTAAAAAACTGGAGCCAATCTATCAGGCCGCCCGCCCCGGTGATATCCTGCACAGTCGGGCGGACACTTCACGTCTGAGGGCGCTGGGTTTCCAGCCCGGGTTCAACCTGGAGAAGGGACTCCGGGAGACCGTCGATTTTTTCTCCGGTATTCCGGCCGGCTCACCAACAACACCTGAGGCGCGATGAGGACGCTGTACGGCACCACCGCTGCCACTGGATAACCTGATATGAAAGCACTCAGGATAACAGCCTTCACCCTGGTTATTCTCATCGCGGCGGCCGGCGCGGCTCTGATTATTTTCAACATCCTGGACTTCAGTATCGAGTCGACCAGAATGCACCCGCCGGCTACTTTGGTCTACGCGCTGCCCATAGCGGCGGCGGCCCTCGCCGCGGCATTCGCGGCCGCCATAGCTTTTGCCGCCACCGGTTCCCAACAGGTATTGTGGCTGGGCTGCGGGGCATTAGCCCTAGGACTGGGCTACCTGATAGGGGGCTGGAGCGCCGATAACGTAAACACGGGCATCGCCATCAGAGACAGCACCGGCTTTATCACTGCTTTACTGTTTTTGGTCGGGGCGAGCTTAAGCCTGAACCAACGGCAGGCAGTTGCGCCCAACCGCCCGGCCAGGCTAAGTACCGCTCTCTGGTGCTACCTGGGCGTAGCGGCCTGCCTGGCGGTAATAGCCGTACTGGTCTTAAAAGAGGTACTGCCGCCGTTTCATATCATCGAACAGGGCGCCACGGCGCTGAAAAACAATATTCAGATGCTGAGCGTTGTCTTCGCCGCGGCGGCCGCAATTTTTTCCCTTAGAATATACTGGATATCGCGGCAGGGCTTCGCTTACTGGCATTTCCTGGGACTGGGGCTGTTCCTGTTGGCCCTGTTCTACGGGTCCCAAAGCACGGTGGACAGCGTGCTCTCCTGGCTGGGAAGGATTACCATGTTCCTGTCCGGGCTATATTTCTTTGTGGCCGCTATCGTGCTGAGACGCGAATCATTGAAAAGTAGTGAGTAACTTTCAGGCGGCTTCCGGCGTATTCCGGCATTTCTGCCGTAAAATCAGAATCAAAGCCAGGGATACCAGGCTGGACATCCCCCCGGCAATGAAAGCCCACCGGTAGCTCTGCGCGGCGACATATATTTTACCCGCCCCCCACGACCCCGCCGCCCCGCCTACTGTAATCACAAACGTGTTCAGCCCCACCAGTGTGGCCATGGACTTGGTACCCCAGTACTTGCCCACGAACAGCGGCACCTGCGGTATCTCGCCGCCGTAAGGGAATCCGAAGATGACGGCGAAAAGGTAAAACGACCATACCGGTTTGGCGAAAATCAGGAAAACAAAAGACGCCGCCAGGAATATCCGCGTGAAAATCAGGGTGTTGAATATCCCGGCCCTGTCCGCCCCCACCCCCGTTATGAGCCGCCCGGCAATGCTCACCGCCCCGATGACGCTGATAAAGGTAGCCGCCAGCATCGGACTGATTTGCGCGTCCGTGGCGTAGCTGACCAGGTGCACCATCACTATCTGGATGCTCAGGAAGAACAGCATCAGGGCGGCCATGAACAGTATCATCCGGGGGTCCTTGAGCACCTGTTTAATGGGCACTTCACCGGCGGCGGCGCTAGAAAGGCCGCTGGCATTGGGCCCCGCTGGCGCACTGTCCGGCGACTTTAACGGCTGCGGGGCGGGGCGCAAAAGGAAAGACGACCCTATCATTACCACGCCGGCGGCGATGCCGCAGATGAGAAAAGTCTGTGACCAGTCCACGGCGTCGATTAGCCGCTCGGTGCCGGGGACTATCAATAGCGTGCCCAGGCCGGAGCCGGTGGACACGATGCCCAAAGCCAGTCCCCTGTTTTTAGTGAACCAGCGGGCGACCATCGCCGTGCCAATTCCGAAGGTGCCGCTGAGCCCCACCGCCATGATAAAACCGTAGGTTATGTAAAATTGCCACAGCTCCTTGACCTGGCTGGAAAGCGCCAGCCCCAGCCCCAGCATAAAGCCGCAGACCGCCATTATCCTGGTTGCGCCGTATTTATCCGCCAGCCACCCCACCCCCACCGATACGATACCCCGGACGATAAAGGAAATGGAATAGACGGCGGACAGCGTGGCCCGGTCCCACTTGAAATACTCTTCCAGGGGCTTGAAGAACACCCCGTAGCTGTACATGAGACCATAGGTTACGGCTATCATCACCGTACAGGCGCCGACGATAACCCAGCCGTAGGAAAAGCGGCGGCGCTCCGGAAGCGCGTTCTCTAGAGGCAACCAGTCTGACATCGGCTACAGGACTCCATTCCCGGCTTTACGGCCGCCGGCATAATTCTACCACCAGCGGCTGCCGGAATACTAAAATGATGCCGAATTGAGTGCTACTTAACGCCCGGTGGCTTTTGATGTATAATAAGCCTGATTAACGGCCGGAAAGATAAAAATGACAAGCCCTAAAGTAACGGTAGCCATGCCCGCCTACAACGAGGACAGGTTTATCGGCTCCATGGTAATCAAAGCCAGGAAGTACGCCGATAAGATAATCGTCCTGGATGACGGCAGCACTGACGGCACCGCGGACGTCGCCGGGGCGGCCGGGGCTTACGTCGTCAGGCATACGGAGAACCGGGGCAAAGGCGTGGCCATCCAGAGCATTATCAGCGAGGCCAAGAAGGACATGCCGGATGTCCTTATCGTCCTGGACGCGGACGGCCAGCATAACCCGGACGAGATACCGCGGCTGGTACAGGCGGTACTGGACGGCGCGGACATGGTCATCGGCTCCCGTAAACTCGTTAAAAAGAGCATCCCCTCCTACCGCCGCGTCGGGCAGAACATCCTGCTCTTTTCCACCCGTTTCCTGACCAGGAACAAGATTACCGACTCCGAGTCCGGGTTCAGGGCTTTTTCGCGGAAAGCTATCGCCGAGCTGGAGCTGAACCAGAAAGGCTTCGCCGTGGAGTCGGAAATGATCGCCGTCGCCGAGGAGAAAAACCTTAAAATCGCCGAGGTGCCCATTACCGTGCAGTACCGGGGCGACGGCTCCACGCTGCATCCGGTCAGGCACGGCGTGGGCGTGCTGGCGCAAATAGTGAATATGATTTCAGAGAGGAAGCCCCTTTTCTTCTTCGGCATCCTGGGTAGCCTGCTGACCATGGGCGGTCTGGTGGCCGGCATCAGAACGGTGCAAATTTTCACCGTCACTTACCGGCTGCCGGTGGGCACGGTCATGCTTTCCGTCCTCTTTTTCATCATCGGCGTGCTCTGCCTTTTCACCGGCGTCATTCTCCACGCGCTGGCCCACCGTAAATAGCCCCAGGCAGCGATAGCCCCACCCCCCTGCTGCCATTTTCATTTTTCCAGCTTGATATTTCCGCTATCCAGCCACTATTATAGAAAAAAGGACTTTCATGTTTTACGGACTGCTTGGCTTTATCGTCTTCATGGCATTAATCCTGGCCCTCTGGGAAATACAGATAGAAGGCAAGGACGGCTGGGCCGCCAACTCGCCGGGGTGGCGCATTGAGAAGGGGTGGCTGGTCAAGGTAATGGGCGGGCGTCCGCTTACCGGCTATCACCTTTACATGACTATTTTCATCATAGCGCTGGTGCACCTGCCGCTTTTCTTCCTCCCCTGGAGCTGGCGGGTGGAATCGCTGCTGCTCGGCTTTTACTCCGGGATGGTCTTGATAGAAGATTTCCTGTGGTTTGTCTTTAACCCGCATTACGGAATCAAAAACTTCCGCCGGGGGAAAATCTGGTGGCACAAGACATGGTGGGGGCCGGTACCGTCTTTATACTGGATTCTCACAGTTGTGGCCGCAGTACTGCTGTACTTCGGCAAGCCGGCTATATAGTCGGAGAGCCGCCCCTTTTCCCTCATCTCTCATCCCTCATCCTTTGCCCTGCGCCTGGGGCTGCTGAACGTTGCGGGGCTGGGGGAGGCTTCCTCCGGCTGCTCCTGCGGCATCTCGAACGTGTATTCCACGGAGTCGCACACTTCCTTATAGCCTATTTTCATGTAAATGGAGTTGGAGGTGGGATTGGCCAGGTCCGTATAAAGCGTGCAGAACTACTTGCCGCTTTGCAGGATGTTCCGGGAAAGCTCGGCCACGCAGGAGGTGGCATATCCTTTGCCCCTCAGCTCCGGCGGAGTATATACCCCACTCACCGTCATCCCTTCATCGGTTGGTCTTGTTTTGAGCGCCATGGAAACAGGCTTCCCATCCTCCCAAAAGAAAACCCAGCCGCGTTCGATTACCGGGGTAACATCCGTTTCCGGCACATTCTTGTCCGGGCCAAAACAATCTATGTTAAAAGCATGATGCCATCTTGCTACCAGATTCTTTTCTGCCATGGTTGCCGGGCGGAACCGCCCCGGCGATACAGGAACATTATTCACTTTGTCCAGCCGATAAACGCGTTGGGCTGTTTTATCTTTTATAGTTACTCCATGCTTCTCGCACCAGAGATCGGCAAATGCATCTCCAAGCTCTTTATCGCCCACCACCCCCGGTATAGTTGTGAATTGGGCAGCAACGGCTAACATCAGTTTCTCCGCAATAACCTGCGGGTCGCCGGAAAAACGGGCAACTATCAAATTATAAGGCGGTGTCCTCATAGCTACAGCGTAAATATCATTTTCCTTGCCAATAGAGCAAAACCAGGGGGCTTGCCCGGCGTATTGGTAGGGGTTGACGACCACGGCCTTCGCAATCCCCAGGACAAGCCCGTAACGGGCTTCGTCTACAGCCAGGAATTCACCCGCATGTTTTATAAACTCCGATGCATCCCGATAATACTTTACGTCCACTTTTCCCTTCTCCTGACAATATGCCCGGTGTTTATGGGCATATATTAATAAAAAACTCATTATAAACCATAAACCACGCCGTGTGAAGCGGCAAATCACTGATTTACCAGGATAATGTTATCAATTTTGGTATCATGTCACAGCGCCAGTGAAATCGCTGATTATTACGCATTCCAACAATATGTCAACCATTTTTACTTGAATATTTACGCATTACAAATTATAATGAGGTCGTTACAGGTATATTCATTAATACTCAAAGAAATTACCATGAAAGCAACTGCGGTTAAAACCGAACACAGCTATGAGGAAAAATGCACCGCCGGTGTTAATGCCAGCGGGCTCAACTACCGCGTTGCCCTTAACGTGGCGGCCTCCGTCCTCATCATGTGCTGCGCCGGCTCCGTGTATGCCTGGAGTATCTTCGTCGCACCACTACAAAGCACCTACGGACTTTCCACCGGGCAAACCCAGCTTATTTTCGGTTTCATTATCGCCAGTTTTTCCATTACCATGCTATTCGTCGACCGCATACAGCTAAAGCTGGGACTAAGAATAACGGCCTGTATCGGGGCGGTTCTTTTCAGCGCCGGCTACCTGCTCGCGTCTTTTTCCGGCGGCAGTGTCTTTATTATTCTGCTAGGCATCAGCGTTCTCTCCGGGGCGGGTATGGGGTTCGGCTACGTTACAGTGCTGACCAACCTGGTCAAGTGGTTACCCGGCCACAAAGGACTGGCTACCGGCATCGCGGTGGCCGGCTTCGGAAGCGGGGCCATCCTGCTCTCCCAAATAGTGCAGCCCATCCTGAACCACGGCATGGCCGTTAACGATATCTTCCGGGCCATCGGCATAATATACGGCGTCATTTTTCTGGCCGGCGCCCTGCTTATATCCGCACCTCTTACAACGACTAAAACGGAGTACGAAAAGCCCGCCAGCGTCAGGACATTTGCCAAAGACCGGCATTTCTGGGTACTTTTTTACACTTTTTTTGCCGGCTCCTTTGCCGGCCTGATGCTCATCGGCAATTTGAAGGCCATCGGCCTGACCTACGGCATCAGCGAAAGGTCGGCGGGGCTGGCTATCGTTGTCCTATCAATGGGCAACGCCGCCGGCCGAATTCTCTGGGGCCAGGTCTATGATAAAATCGGCGGCAAACGCGCGGTAGCCGCGGCACTGGCGCTTACCTCCGTTTTCACGCTGATACTGGTCACCAGGATTCCCGGCGATATCGCTTTCCTCGCGCTCTGCCTCGTTTTCGGTCTGTGCTACGGGGCGAACTTCGTCCTCTACGCTTCAGACGTGTCAAATATCTACGGCATCCAGCAACTCGGCGTCATTTATCCCTTTGTCTCCATCGCTTACGGCATTTCCGGCATTGCCGGGCCGCTGGCCGGCGGGTTTATCTTCGATGCCACCAAACACTACTCGCTCCCCATCATCCTTTCCGCCGTCATCTGTATCTCCGGACTGGCGGTATACACCATGCTGATGGGCAAAACGGCGCGTCCCCAATAATAAACTAAATCCCCGAACTTTTCTTCTCACCAACGCTGACGTATAATGCGAAAAACGGCTATAAAATAATACCGGCTGACAGGAGGAGATGCATGGCCACACTGGAAGAACTGCAAAAAAGAATACAGCGCCTGGAAGACATCAAGCAGATAGAAAACCTACAGCGGATTTACGGCTATTACCGCGACTACGAGGAGTGGGAAAAGGTGGTGGACCTCTTCAGCGACAACGCCGAGTCCGTAGAGGAATGTGATTACGGTGTTTATAAAGGCAAGGCCGGCGTGAAGCGTTATTACATCGACCTGCTCAAGGGCGGCAAAGACGCCAAGCCGAGAATCGGTTATATGTCCATCGGCATGCAGATACAGGGCGTGGTCACGGTGGACCCGGACGGTCAGACCGCCAAAGGCCGCTGGTACGGCTTTTTCGTGGAAGCCCGGTCAACGCTAACCCTGCATGAAGGAGAACTGCGGCAGCTCTGGGCTCACGGCATTTATGAGAACGAGTACGTCAAAGAAAACGGCAAATGGCTGATTAAAAAGCTCTATTTCTTCCTCAATTTCCGCACCCCTTACGAAGATGGCTGGCTGAAAACACCGGTGGTGGGGCACAGCGGACCCAGCCGGGATGTACCCCCGGACGCCCCGCCCACCCTATGGCGACCCTACCCCGCCGGCGCCCATCTGCCGGTGCATTTCAAACACCCGGTAACCGGTAAATAGGAGAGAGGTTTTAATCATGGACCTGGCAGAACTGGAAAAACAGGTAACCCTCCAGGAAGACATACAGGCGATAGAAAACCTCCAGAAAATATACGGCTATTACTTCGATACAGCCATGTACCAGGAGGTAATCGACCTGTTTTCAGAAAATACGGAGTCGGTGGAGATTACCGACCATGGCGTGTTCCGGGGCAAGAAGGCGGTACGTAAGATGTACGGCGGCATGGTGGGCATGCCGCGGCCGGGCTGGATGTTCTTCGAGGTTATGCAGTCGCAGGGCGTTATCGAAGTCGCTCCGGACGGCAAAACCGCCAAAGGCCGCTGGTACACCCCGTCGTTCGAGTGCCGGCCCTTCGGCGGCACCAAAAAGCAGACCTGGCAGTTCGGCGTTTATGACAACGAATACGTTAAAGAGGACGGCAAGTGGCTCTTCAAGAAACTGCACTGGAACCTCACTTATTGGACATCCTTCGAGCGCGGTTTTCTGAAAGTCCCCAAACTTTCCGATACCCCATTCCCCGACGCCGATGCCCCGGCGACAGCTTACCATCCCTACCCCTCCGGCTATCACGTTCCCTATCCATTCAGGCACCCGGTGACCGGAGAATAATCATTGAGGTGAAAATATGAATCTGGAAGAACTGGAAAAACAGGTACAGCTCCAGGAGGATATCCAAGAGATAGAGCAACTACAAATGATATACGGCTATTACTTCGATAACAGCATGTGGGCGGAAATCCTAGACTTGTTCTCCGAGGAGAACACCGAGTCCGTAGAAATAGCCGACCACGGCCTTTTCAAAGGCAAGAAAGGCGTGCGGCGTATCTACTGGGACATGTTCGCCGGGGGCGGGCAACCGCGGATGTCCCCGGGTTGGATGCAGTTTATCGTCATGCAACTGGGCGGAGTTACCAGCGTATCACCGGACGGTAAAGCGGCGCTCGGGCGCTGGGATACATGGCTTTTCGAGGCCAAACCTTACGGCGGCTATAACCGCCAGGAGTGGCTGCACGGCTATTACGAGAACAAGTACATCAAGGAAAACGGCAAATGGCTGTTCAGCAAGCTGTACTGGAACAACACCTTCTGCTCGCCGGTGGAGGAGGGGTGGCTGAACCTGCCGGAGATGGGCTGGATGCCCCTCCCCGACGCCGATGCCCCGCCCACCGCTTTCCATCCCTATCCCGACCACCGTAATAACGTCCCCTATCATTACCATCATCCCATCACCGGAAAATAAACTTACCACGACCTTACGGTCGGGGTATTAACCGTTACGAGCTACGCTCGGTGGCTTCGCCTCGGCTACATCCCACGACCACGATGGTCGGGGTATTCGGGAAAGGGCGATATATAAAGCTATAAGCGGTCAACTATTAATTGTAAACCGGATATAACTGGCCGCCGCTATGGCCGCCGTAGCCACCCGTAATACCGTGTCCCCCAATGATACAGATACAAAGCCATTGTCCAGCGCCAGCGCTACTTCTTCCGGGGTAAAATCCCCCTCCGGCCCTATCAGCACGATGATATTCCGGGGCAGGGAGGCGGCAAAAAAGTCTTTAAGCGGGCGACGCTCGCCGGTAAGGTGGGGTATCAGCTTTAGGTTGTATTCCTGCGAGTTCAGGACGACATCCCCGAAAGCGGTCAACGGTTCAATTACCGTTATTTTGCTTTGCCGGCTCTGTTGGGCGGCGCTTTGCGCTATTTTCCGCCAGCGCTTCAGGCGGGCTGCCGCCGCGGCGGCGTCCGGTTTAACCTCTACCCGCTCCGTCAGCATGGGGACAATGCGCGTCACGCCAAGCTGCGTCAGGTGGTCGATTGCCTCATCAAAACGGCTGCCCTTGGGAACGGCGCAGGCCAACGTAAGCATTACATGAGGCGTCGGCGCCGGCCTCTTTTGTACAACCTGCATGATTGCCTGTTTTTTATCAATAGACGTAATCACCCCGGCATAGTCGTTACCGGCAACATCGGAAAGCAACACGGCACTGCCGGTCTTCAAACGCAACACGTCCCTCAGGTGGTGCAGTTGGGCGGGGTCGGTCAGTAAGGCAGTATCCCCGGAAACGCTATCGATAAAAAAACGGTGCATCGGCGTAAAGGGCTATTCCCCATCCCCGGTCAATAGAGGCGATACCGCGGTTATGCCCAGCTCCTGTAACGCCCCTTTGTAAAGCGTCATCAGGCTGGCGCGCAACTGCTTACGCTGTTCTTCAGAAAGCATTTCCATGAAACGGCGGATAATTTCCTGGCCCATCATCTTCCGGCAGACTTGCCGGCCCTTCGCGGTAATGGCAATCCTGACCATATTACCCTTTTCCATGTCCTTTTTCTTGGTGACCAGGCCGTTCTTGTGCATCCGGTTAACAAGCTCGGAGACCGTGTGCGGCTCCAGGAAAAGGTGCCGCGACAGCACCGCCGGCGTTGCCTGCCCGTCCAGCGCCCAGACCGATACCAGCGCCGCCGCCTGATTGGGGGGAAGGTACAGGCCGACCTTCTTGTGCCTCGCCTTGGATATCGCCGACCTGGTTTCGGAAAGGAGCAGCCACAAACTATAATCGCTATCGTAAATCGGCTTTATGACGGTGTTCCTGTTATCCGGCATTAAGTTCTCTTTTCGTGATACCTGCTTATAATTCAGATAATAGCCCTAACGATTAGCGCCGTCAACTGACAGTTAGGACGGCACCACAGAACTTTATTGACAACCTCAAAATCCAATGGCATAATGGGAAATAATCGTATCACGATGTTACTATTTTATCCCCCTGTTTTTACCGAGAAAGGAGACGGCGGATGGCTTTAAAAGGACTTGAACAAATCGTCAGCGCCGATAGTATCAACGACCGTCCCACAGCCCTGGCGGAATTCTCCGGCGATTTCTCTTTTACCCCCAGCGTTAAGCCCATAGGCGTGGTCCGGCCAGCCGACGCGGCGGAGGTGCAGGCAATCGTTAAATGGGCGAACGAGACCCACACCCCCCTTATCCCCGTAAGCTCGGGGGCACCCCGCTTTCGCGGGGATACCGTTCCCGGCACGGATGGAGCCGTGGTTATCGACCTATCCAGGATGAAGAAAATCATCCGTATCGACACCAGGAACAAGCTGGCGATGGTGCAGCCCGGCGTAACTTATACCGAATTACAGCCGGAACTGGCTAAAGTCGGCCTTACCGCTTACATGCCCCTCTCCCCCCGGCAAAACAAGTCCGTCATCGGCAGCGTGCTGGAGCGAGAGCCGATAATTATGCCCGCCCACCACTGGGACAGCACCGACCCCCTTCTCTGCGCGGAGGTGGTCTTCGGGACCGGGGACATATTCCGCACCGGCGAGGCCTCCGGCCCGGACACCGTCGAGGAACAATGGGAAGTGGGCAGGGTGCAGATGAACCCGTTCGGGCACAGCCACGTGGACTTTCAGCGGCTTATTTCCGGCGCACAGGGCACGATAGGCATCGTTACCTGGGCGACAGTGAAATGCTGCTACCTTTCCCGGGAAAGCCGGGCGTTTTTCGTGGCGGCGGACAAATTGGAGCCGCTGGCCGACCTTATTTACCAGCCCTTGAAGTTCCGGCTGGGTGGCAAGCTCTTTATTTTGAACAATTTGAATTTAGCCTGCCTGCTGGGCAAGAACGCACCAGAGATTCAAAAGCTGGCGAAAGACCTGCCGCCGTGGGCGCTTTTTATCAGCTTCGAAGGCTACGGCGTACTGCCGGCGGATAAAATCGCCTACGAGGAAGCCGATTTCACCGCCATGGCCAAGTCTGCGCACCTCAACCCCTTAACGGAACTACCCGGCGTCAAAGCTAAAGGTTTGAACGCTTTATTATCTCAACCTTCCCCCGAACCGTACTGGAAAACCAGGCTTAAGGGGAACGCAGCGGAGGTGTTTTTCCTCACCACCCTGGACAAGACGCCGAGTTTTACCGCCGCGATAGCCGGCCTTGCCCGCGAGCACAATTATCCGACGGAGAACATCGGCGTTTACGTGCAGCCCATCGTGCAGGGCACGAGCTGCCATTGCGAGTTCGATTTCTATTACGACCCGGCCAATAGCGGGGAAACGGAAACCGTGAAGAAGCTGATTGGCCTGGCCGCGGAAAAGATAGGCGACCTGGGCGGGTTTTTCTCCCGTCCCTACAACACGCTGAAAGATACCGCCTACCGCCACGCCGCGGGCACACTGGCAATGCAGAAAAAAGTCAAGGCAATTTTCGACCCCAATAACGTGCTTAATCCCGGAAAACTGGGGTTTTAGGAAAGTAAACAGTAGAGAGTTAACAGTTTACAGGGAGGGGAAAAGGGGTGGGGACTGACAACTGTAGACTGAAAGCTGACAACTACCATTGGAGGTTATCATGGCCTGGCAGGATTACGTACATGACATGCAGCGGTGCACGCGATGCTCCTACTGCAAGTGGATACCCTACCGCTACATGCAAAATACGGACTTCATCCAGGGCTGCCCTTCCATCTCCCGCTACCTGTGGCACGCTTACTCCGCCAGCGGCAAGTTCAACATGGCCTATTCCCTGCTCCAGGAACGCATCGAAATAGACGAGAGTTTCCTGGAGGTGCTCTACAAGTGCCAGATGGACGGCAGCTGCGATATCTCCTGCAAAGTCCAGCAGGACCTAGAGCCCTTACAGCTGATGCAGGAGCTCCGCATCAAGTGCGTCGAGGAAGGGCAACTTGTCCCCGCCCACATGATGGTCATCGAGGGGCTGCGCAAAGAAGATAACATGATGCAGTCGAAGAAAACGGACCGCGCCAGGTGGGCGGAGGGGCTGAACGTCAAAAACCTCACCGAGGAAAAGGGCGAGGTGGTCTTTCACGCCGGCTGCCGCTATTCCTTCGACCAGGAGCTGTGGCCGATAGCCCGGGGCGGGCTGGAACTGCTCCAGAAAGCAGGAGTAGACGTGGGCATCATGGGCATTGATGAAGCCTGCTGCGGCGGGCGTGCTTACGAGCTGGGCTACGCCGGGGAACTTACCAAGTACGCCGAGCACCAGATGGAAGCTTTCCGCACCGCCGGGGTCAAAACGCTGGTAACGCCCTGCGCGGACTGCTACGCCGCTTTCAGCGTGCTCTATGACAAGATAGGCAAGAAGATGGGCATAGAGGTGCTCCATTTGGTGCAATACCTCGACCGGCTCATTAAAACCGGACAACTCAAGCTAACCAAAAAGGTGCCGCTGACCGTCACCTACCACGACCCCTGCCACCTGGGCCGGCTGGGAGAGCCCTGGGTACACTGGCAGGGCAAGGAGACCAAGGTGATGGGGCAGATGATTGTCCACGACCCGCCCAAGAAGTTCCGGCGCGGCGCCGGCGGTATTTACGAGCCGCCGCGGGATATATTAAAAAGCATCCCCGGGCTGAACTTCGTGGAGATGTACCGGATACGCGAATATGCCTGGTGCTGCGGGGCGGGGGGCGGCGTGATAGACGCTTACCCGGACTTCGCCGCCTGGACGGGCAACGAAAGGCTCAAGGAGGCCGGGGCGGTGGGGGCGGAAGCTATCATCAGCGCCTGCGGCTGGTGCAAGCGCAGTTTCCTGGATGCCGCCGCGGAGTCCGGCGACAAGACCAAGGTTTACGATATTGTTGAGCTGTTGCAGATGGCTGTTTAAACGGAGGAAAGAAACAAGATATACCGATTACATGCGGCATCCCGTATGAGGAAAGGAATCGGGACAATAACCAAACAAGCTCCAATCAACAAATCTCAAATTACCAACATTTGGTTATCGGTTATTCAGCAGGAGGCTTAAAATGAAGCTGACAAACGAAGAATATCAAGCCCTGGAGGCCGTGGTCGGGCCGGAGTACATCAACCAGGACCCGGTCATCATGGACACCTATAACCAGGTCTGGGGCAACAAGTTCTTCTTCGATGAAAAACACTCCGTCCGTCCGGCGGCAGTGCTTTTACCCGCTTCCACGGAAGAAGTGGCGGCGGCGGTCAAGGTCTGCAATAAATACGGCATCCTGTTCAAAGCCTTTTCCTCCGGCTTCGAGTATTTATCCCTTTCACTGGTACATTCCAAGGGTATACTCTTCGACCTGCGGCGGATGAACCGCATCCTGGAAATAGACGAGAAAAATATGCGGGCGGTGGTGGAGCCTTACGTGTCCGTGTATAAACTCCAACTGGAGGCGGCCAAGAAGGGCCTGTACACCGGGCGTATAGGGGTGGGGTACAGCGCCGGCGTGATTGCGGCCGAGTGCTGCCATCACGGCTGCCAGCATACCATGGTGTTTACCAGCGGCTACGGCCGCAACACTCTGGGCGTAGAATGGGTGCTGCCCACCGGCGAAGTGCTGGAACTGGGCACCGGCGAGACAGGCAGCGACCTGTTTTCCGCCGACGGCCCCGGCTTCAGCCTGCGGGGCATACTGCGCGGGCGGACGGGGGCAAACGGGGGACACGGGGTGGTCACCAAGGCGAGCATCAAGCTTTACCCCTGGTACGGCCCGCCGGCATGGCAGCAGAAAAAGCAGCCCGGCCAGCCGCTTTCCTGGGGGCAACTGGATGCCGTACCGGACGGGTATAAAGTCTTCGTACCCACTTTTGCCGACCTGGACAATACCCTGAGCGCCTCCGAGGACCTGTGCCGCGCCGAAATTCTCTGCGCTTTCGGCATCGGCATTATAGGAACTTCACCCTTCTCCGAAGGGAATGATGAAGAATGGGCCGCCATGAAGGCGATGGTGGCTAATATCGACCCCGCGGGCGGGTTTTCCATGGCTAACTCCGTGGTGGCGGTCATCGGCGGTCAGTCCGCCGGCGAGCTGGCCTATAAAGAAAAATGCCTGCGGGCAATCACTGAAAAATGGGGCGGACGGTTCGCCCCCGCCGCCAACGAGCCCCGTGGCCTGGCCCGCGCTTTCGCCGATATCATGTGGTCGAACGGGGTGAACCTGCGCGCCACCGGCGACTTTCTCCCCTCCTCCTCCAGCCCGGACGGCTCGCCGGCCATGCTTAAAGACCTGGCGCTGAAAGAGGGCGAGGTCAAGAAACGCTACGAGCAGGCCGGGTCTTTCCTGGCGATGGGCTCCGGCACGCGGATGGTATCCTGGCGGCCGGAAGAGAACCTGTCCATCGGGGCACAGGGTATTTCCACCGCCCAGTACGACCCCTACGACCCTGTTTCACTCAAGGCCGCCCGCGACTTTATCGATGAGCTTTTCGACCCGCGCAGCGCTTTCCACCATTTCGGCGTACCGTCACGGGGAGGCTGCCTCCAGATAGAGCCGGTCACCCACATCCACCAGAACTGGGGGCCGCTTTACGATAACTACGATAAATGGGTACAGCAGATAAAGAAAATGCTCGACCCCAATACCGTGGGCGACTGGACGGCTTACATCCCGCCGGAGTACCCGGAATACGCCAAGGACGGCGAGTACGTGCTGCCGTCTTACGGCAAGGACGAGCAACTATAGAGGCTGTCTTATGGTAACGTTTTGCTCCGCTATGGTTCGGGACCCTCCTACGCTAAAGCTGCGGAGGACAAGCAGGCTCACCATGAGCGGCATCTGGATAAGCTAACCGTGAGCGGCCAGCAGTCAAGGCGGCCGGAACAGATTTGCACTACGCAGGACAAAGCTATTATAATACTCGGAAAATTGCCGCCGGGTCTGCCACGGTAAAAGCATATTTTGTAAGTTCAGTCCGAAATGACTTTGTATTAGCAACAAGATAAGCCTAGCCCTATTTTTAAGGGAGCCATACCTGTAGTGGACAAGCGAGACGCGCCTGAAGGCGATAATAGAGAACCGGCAGCCATAGAATCCGGCCAGACCCCCATGGAACGCGATTGGACCAAGGGCAGCATCACCGGCGCCTTGTTTTCCCTGGCCTGGCCGATGACCATCAGCACCAGCATCATGATGCTCGGGCCTATCATCGACATGATATGGATAGGCAAACTGGGGTCGGCAGACATGGCCGGCGTGGGGATTTCCGGCATCGTGGTGATGCTGATAGATTCGCTCATCATGGGGCTTTTCACCGGCCTGCGGGCGATGGTGGCGCGGTTCGTGGGGTCGGGAGACCTGAAGCAGGCCAACCACGTTTCCCAGCAGGCTTTCGTCATCGGCGTATTTCTTTCACTGGTAATGGCGGTAATCGGGCAGCTTTTCGCCACCGATATCATGAAGCTCTGGAAGCTGGAGCCGGATGTCATCGCCGCCGGCGCCACCTACATGCGCATCGAGCTCATCGGCATGTTCACGATGTCCTTCGGGATGCTGGCGCAGAGCGTGATGCAGGCTTCCGGCGATGCCCGCACCCCGATGAAAATCAGCGTGGGCACGAGGGTTTTCCACATCCTGCTCTGCCCGTTCCTCATCTTCGGATGGTCGTTCTTCCCCGCTCTGGGCGTAAGCGGCGCTGCGCTGACCGGTGTGATTGCCCAGGGCATCGCCAGCGTGATAGGACTCTGGGTGCTATTCAGCGGAAAAACCAAGCTCCGCCTTTCACTGCGGAACTTCCACTTCGATAAAAACATCATCTGGCGCACGGTAAAAATAGGTATTCCTTCATCCATCGGCGGGATTCACATGAGCCTGGGCAGCATCATTTTCATGTGGTTCATCACCCCCTTCGGCACACTGGCCGTGGCCGCCCACAACCTGGTCTCACGGGTGGACATGTTCGTGCTGATGCCGGCGATGGGGCTGGGATCGGCGGCGGGGATACTGGCGGCGCAAAACCTGGGGGCACAGCAGCCGGGGCGCTCCGCCAAAACGGCCTGGACGGCGATAGCCTGGTTCACCGGCTTGATGCTGGTTTTCTCCGTCGTCATCTGGTTCTGGGCGGACTACGTGGTGCGCGTTTTTAATCCGGAGCCGGAGCTGGTAGATTTGGCCAGCACCTTCCTGCGCATCCAGACGGTCAGCTACATGGCCAACGGCCTGATGATGGTAATGATGAACGTGATGAACGCCGTGGGCGATACCCTGATAGCCTTTATTATCGACCTGACGACGATGTGGGGCATAAGGGTGCCGCTGGCAGTCATCCTGCCGAAAATCCACAACCTGGGCGTTTACGGGATACGCTGGGCGCTGGTGGCGGACACCCTGTCCTCCGCCGTGGTGTTTATCATCTATTTCCAGTCCGGGCGATGGAAAAAGAAGAAGATATAGTCGCTGAATGCCGCTCCAGGTGAGAGGCATGACGGGGGAGGGGGGGTGATTAAAATCCCTCTCTTATTCCTTCCGATTTCACCGGAATCTTCGACTTTAACAAAGGGAGACGTCAATGCCCCGAAATCAGGGGGCGGCGGAGGGTGATATAACCTCTCCCCCTCTGTCCCCCTCTCCGTTGACAGAGAGGGGGAGGGTGCTATTTACGAACCCTTTTTCCTCTTATCCCCACCTGCGCTAAAGCTTCGGCGGACAAGCCTCTCCCCGCCGGCAGGGAGAGGGACGATGGATGGCAGGATGCAGATTAACTTCTTTCCATTTTTTCCCTTTGAGGGTGTTATAATATACTTAGAATGAAAAATCACAGCTATTATTTACGGCGCACCAAGATAATCTGCACCATCGGGCCGGCATCAGGTTCACCGGCCGTTTTACAGCGGCTGATAGCCGCCGGGATGGATATAGCCAGGCTCAATATGTCCCACGGCACGCTGGAAGAGCATGCCCGCAATATCGAGAATATAAGGAAATTAAGCAAGCGGGAAGGGGTGACGATAGCCATTCTCATCGACCTGCCCGGCCCCAAGTACCGCATCGGGCAACTGGGCGGGGGGCAGGTAACGCTGAAAAAGGGCAGCCAGGTCTATCTCACCACCGAGGACGTCCAGGGCAGCCCTACCCTGCTGCCGGTGACCCTGCCCAACCTGGCCCGGGACATCAAGAAAGGCGATACCGTCATCCTCGACGACGGCGGCATGGAGCTGAAAGTCCAGGGGATAGACGGCGCCGGCGTGAAGTGCCGGGTAACGGTGGGGGGGCTGCTGCGGGAGGGCCGGGGACTGGTGGTGCCGGGCATGAAAATATCCGTACCCTTCCTGACCGAGCAACTGCGGGAAGACATCCTGTTCGCTATCAGTCACAAGCCGGACTTCCTGGCGCTGTCCTTCGTGACCGGGCCGGGGGATATCGAGAGCGTCAAAGACATACTGCGGGAGCACGGCGCCAATATACCCATCATCGCCAAGATAGAGCGGGGCGAGGCGGTGTCCAACTTCAACAGCATCCTGGCCGACTGCGACGGCATCATGGTGGCGCGGGGCGACCTGGGAGTGGAAATACCGCTGGAAAAAGTACCGCTGGTGCAGAAAGACCTCATCAAGCGGTGCAACCGCGCCGGCAAGCCGGTGATTACCGCCACCGAGATGCTGGAATCCATGATAGACGAGGTGCGCCCCACCCGCGCCGAGACCACCGACGTGGCCAATGCCATCTTCGACGGGACGGACGCAATCATGCTTTCCGCGGAAACGGCCATCGGCAAATACCCGGTACCGGCCGTAAAAATGATGTCCGCCATAGCCCGGGAGGCGGAGAAAAAACTGCCCTACGAGCAGATCCTGGCGGAAAGAAGGTCGTGGCTGGAGCGGGTAACCGACGAGCTTATCAGCTACAGCGCCTGCCAGACCGCCCACAGCCTGCGGGCCGCCGCCGTGGTGGCTTTCACGGAGTCCGGCAGCACGGCCAGGCGCATTTCCCGCTACCGGCCGCGCGCGCCCATCCTGGCGCTGACGCCGGATAAAGACATCGCGGGGAAGCTGCTACTGTACTGGGGGGTGCGCCCCTGCATCATCGTCGAACCTACGACCGTTGACAGGCTGTTCACGCTGGGGGCCGAGCTGGCCCGCGACCTGGGCATAGCCAAAGCGGGCGACCTGATAATTATTTCCGCCGGCATACCGATAGGCCAGACAGGGGTCACCAACATGCTGAAGGTGCAGAAGGTGGAGTAGCGGGGCGGGGCCGGGGATTTGTTTTTATAATTTTTTTTTGCCTTTTTACGTACAGCCCGTGCGTAACAATTGTTTTTTCATTTATGTTAAATCAGCTATAAATTTCCGTCATTTGTTTTTTTGTTTATGGTAAGTGGGTTGATAGTTGATAGTTAATAGTTGACAGTACAGTATAGCGGGTTAAAGGGGGAAAAGGAAGGGGATGGTGACGCGGGGGAGGGGGGAGGGTGGATAGAGGGAGGGGTGTGCACGAACCCTTTTTCCTCTTATCCCCACCTACGCTAAAGCTCCGGCGGACAAGCCTCTCCCCGCTAGCAGTGAGAGGGACGATTGTTGGCAGGATGGCTAAAAACCCTCTCTTATTCCTTCCGATTTCATCGGAATCTTCGACTTTAACAAAGGGAGACGCCGATGCCCCGAAATGAGAGGGGGAGGGATTGATGGTTAAGGATTGTGCTGGAGTGACATGCCTTTGGCTTTGTGCTATTCTACCCGAGTTAAAGCAAGCCGGAGTACCTGGATCCCGTATCAAGTACGGGATGACGGGGGGGATAAGGGGAAGGGAGAAAAAACGCCGGATGCCCGCTTGCGCGGGAATGACGGGAGGGAATAAGATAGGGAGAACGGATTCTGCGTCACTCCCGCCTGCCAAAGCCTGGTGCGGCGAGCAGGGTGTTCCCCAGAATGAGACGATGCAGGGTCGACATGAGTTAAGGAGGCTGTAATGGCGGTAAAAAAGACGGACTATAGCATCTTCGAGAAATTCAACTTCGAATACAAACCGGTGGGGATAAAGTTCTCGATGGACAAACCGGAGGGCATCGAGCCGAGTAAAAAGAGCCTGGCGCTCTGCGAGCTGTTCCGGGAAGCCCAGACGAGCGCGCCGTTTTACGTCACCAAAGAAAACGTGGCCTGCGGGGAACAGGTGCTGGGCATCGTCGACTACCCGCCGCTGATGTACAGCGGGCAGCTCGGGCCGATGTTCTCCATGTTCAAGACCCCCGGCGCCAACCGGCGCATTTACGACTACGTCCCGCACCTGCCCAAGGACTCCGTCAACTACATCAGCCACGCATCCATCGACAAAATGACCTTCCAGCCCGACCTGCTGATATTCACCTGCAAGCCATCACAGGCGGAGATTTTGATGCGGGCCAGCAGCTTCTCCGACGGCAAGATGTGGCAGGCCAAGGGCACCACCTGCCTGGCCTGCGCCTGGCTTTACGCGCACCCCTACCTGAGCGGGGAAATCAACTACACGGTGAGCGGGCTGGGCTTCAGCATGAAGGCGCGCGGCGTTTTACCGGAAGGGCTGATTATCATCGCCGTACCGTTCGACGCGATAGGGCCGCTGATGGACAACCTCAAGGAGATGGACTGGGAGCCGTACTGGTTCAAGCTAGGGCGCGAGGGGTTCGTGAAAGAGGTGAAAAAGCGGAGTAAAGAGCTGGCGAAGAAGATGAGGCAGGACTACGCGGGGCCGGGGTCGCTGGCGGGCGATTAGCAACCGGGCGAGGTGAATAGATAAATAGATACCCCTCACCCATTCAACTTCGATCAGGGCAGGCCTAACCTCTCCCCCTCTGTCCCCCTCTCCGTTGACAGAGAGGGGGAGGGTGCTATTGTACGAACCCTTTTTCCTCTTATCCCTTTCCCCGCTGGCAAGGAAAGGGACGATAGATGGCGGGATGCTGATTAACTGCTTTTTTACCCTTCATCATTTGTGCGTCTGCCTTAAAGGAGGGCGAATTACCCTGAATAATACCTGGGTGGAGGATGGATCCCAGTCCTCGGGTAAACTCTGGCTGAAGGCTACGCTGGAATGACATGTTTTTAGATTTTACTGTTTTATCTAATAGATAAAGCAAGGCATGAGTACCTGGATCCCGATTTGCATCGGGATGGTGTGGGGGGATAAGGGGGAGGGGAATGACTAAAATCCCTCTCTTATTCCTTCCGATTTCATCGGAATCTTCGACTTTTTCAAAGGGAGACGTCAATGCCCCGAAATCAGGGGGCGGCGGAGGGTGGATTCCAGCCTGCGCTGGAATGACAAGGGGACTAAAGCCTGGGACGGAATGACATCACTCCTTATATTAAAATACCCGATAATCAAGCAAGGCATGAGTACCTGGATCCCGATTTGCACCGGGATGGTGTGGGGGGATAGAGGGAGGCGATGGATGGTACGAACCCCTTTTCCTCTTATCCCTCTCCCCGCTGGCAGGGAGAGGGACGATTGTTGGCGGGATGCGGATTGACTTCTCTTTTACCTTTCATCATTTGTGCGTCTGCCTTAAAGGAGGGCGAATTACCCTGAATAATACCTGGGTGGAGGATGGATCCCAGTCCTCGGGTAAACTCTGGCTGAAGGCTACGCTGGAATGACATGTTTTTAGATTTTACTGTTTTATCTAATAGATAAAGCAAGGCATGAGTACCTGGATCCCGATTTGCATCGGGATGGTGTGGGGGGATAAGGGGGAGGGGAATGACTAAAATCCCTCTCTTATTCCTTCCGATTTCATCGGAATCTTCGACTTTTTCAAAGGGAGACGTCAATGCCCCGAAATCAGGGGGCGGCGGAGGGTGGATTCCAGCCTGCGCTGGAATGACAAGGGGACTAAAGCCTGGGACGGAATGACATCACTCCTTATATTAAAATACCCGATAATCAAGCAAGGCATGAGTACCTGGATCCCGATTTGCACCGGGATGGTGTGGGGGGATAGAGGGAGGCGATGGATGGTACGAACCCCTTTTCCTCTTATCCCTCTCCCCGCCGGCAGGGAGAGGGACGATTGTTGGCGGGATGCGGATTGACTTCTCTTTTACCTTTCATCTTTTGTACGGTTATGTCAAGCAGGGATTAATTAACCCTGGATAGCAGAAAAAGAGGGGCGGGTTGAAAACCCGCCCCTGCAGTTGAACGTTTAAGGCAAGATTAGTTTATTTTAATGCCCGGGAGGGCGGCGCCGTTTTGGACCAGGGTTTTTTGCAGGAGTTTATAGTCCACCTTACGGACGGGGATGCCCTGTTTGACGGCCAAAGCGGCGGCGGTACCGGCGGCTTCACCGACGGCGCAGCAGTGGGGAATCAGATTCATGCTGTCATTGGCAATAAGGTCGGAGGAAAAGCTGCGGCCAGCGATAAGCAAGCCTTCCACCTTAGCCGGCACCAGAGCGCGGTAGGGTATATAGGCGCAGGTATCACCGGCCTGGGGAGTGTTCAGGGCGAACCCTTCACCGGACTGGCCCGAGCTTATCTTGGGGATGACGGCTATCGTGTCTTCGAACTTGCGGCTGGAATTCATATCGTCGCCGGTGAGGATATACTCCCCCACCAGGCGGCGGCTGCCCCGGGTACCCGTCTGCGAAGCGGTATCCAGAATAAAGCTGTTCTCGAAGCCGGGATAGCGGGCCTTTATAAAGTCGAACCCCTTGCGCATCATCTTACGCACGCTGACCTCCAGTGTGGTCAGGTCTTCCACATCAGTGGACTTCAGGCCGGGTATCCAGTTGTTCACCCAGACCACGTCATCCCGGTGGCCGGGGAAGGGCATAAAGAACGTCCCTGCCGCCTTGCCTAACTCCCCCATCAGCTCGCGGGACTTCTTAGGGTCCCGCGCGTTAGCTTCGGTATATTTCTTGAAATCAACATTCCCGATGCGGAAGACCAGCGCCAGCATCGAGCTTCTTAATTTGGCGTCCAGGGCGCCATCGAACGCCGCCCCGGCGGAAGGAAGCAAATCGGCATCGCCGGTGCCGTCGATTATCACCTTGCCCAGCACCGCCTGACGGCCGGATTTGCTTTCAAAAACAACGCCCTTGACCGCGCCATTTTCCACCAGCGCCTGCGTGCCCCAGGAATGCAGCGAAAGCTTGATCCCCGCCTCCTCAACCATGTCGTTCATAATGCACTTCAGCATCTCCGGGTCCACCGTATAGGTCAAGCGGACCTTGCCGCCCACCACGGTGGAAAAGTGGTCTTTCCAGCGGGCGACCACCGCGGGGTCGGTCGAGCCTACTTCATCAAGCTCCGGGCCCACCTTGCCGCCGGGGATTTTGCCCAGCCGCTCCATCCACTCCAGGCAGAGTCCGGCAATCTGCGGCTCTTTGCTGATGCCGTCGCTCATATGCGGCACCAGGATAACCAGACCGCCGCTGGCCATGCCGCCCAGGTGGCCGTACCTTTCCAGCAAAATCGTTTTCGCGCCGCCGCGCGCCGCGGCCACCGCCGCCGAATGCCCGCCCGGCCCGCCACCCACCACCACCACATCCGCCTCGTGGAAGACCCTGATATCCCGGGCGGGTTCCCTGATGGTTTTAATTTCCTTACCGGCTGCCATATTCATGACCTCCTTTAGCTGAAAGTGAAAAATAACCGAAAGCGGTGGAGTATGAGAGGATTAACCCGTGCGTTATTTAAAGGCGTACAGCACGCCGTCATCACAGCCGATGAAGAGCATACCGTTATCCAGCGCCGGCGAGGACCTGACGGGGCTGCCGAGGTCATGATCCCAGAGCAGGGAGCCATCGGCTTTATCCAGAGCGTAAAGGTGCCCGTCCTGACCGCCGACGTACAGCGCCGTAGTAGCCAGCGCCGGCGAGGAAACCACGAGGTCAGAGGTGTTGAACGTCCACTGCACGGCGTGCGTTTCCAGGTCCACGGACACGACATCATTGACGACCCCGAGATAGGCATGACCGCCCGATAACGCCGGGGAAGAGCTTGACACGATGCCATGGTTCAGCAGGACGCCCCAAAGGAAACCGGAAGGCCTGGGGGAATTTGGCGCCAGACCATAGGCATGCAGGACATTCCAGTACATGCGGACTTTGTGTTCCCAGAGCCAGTTCTTGGACCCGATATCCAGGGCAGTAAAATATCCGTCCGTATCCGTAAAATAGATAACGCCGTCCTGTACCGCCGCCGACGACCGGATATAGGTGGTGGTTATATACTTGAGGCGGACGCGGCCGCTCTTGGCGTTAAAGGTGTAACACATGCCTTCCGGCGCGGGGATGACGACAATGCCTTCCGAGACCAGCGGCGAAGTGTTGACCATAGAGTTCACTCTTGTTTTCCAGACCAGCTTGCCGGTGGCGGCATTCACGGCGTACATACGGAAGTCATCAGAGCCGAAATAGATAATGCCATCAGCGATGCAGGGGGAAGACCTGATGGAATAAACGGAGGAGAAAGACCAAATAAGCTCGCCGGTGGCGGCGTTAAGCGCGTACAGCTTGGCGTCGTTAGAGCCGCAGTAAAGCACCCCGCCGGAGACTATCGGGGAGGACGCCACGAAGCTGCCCGTCTCGTATTTCCACTTGAGATTGCCGGTGGCGGCATCCAGGGCATAGATAAAGTGGTCTTCAGAGCCGAAGTAAACCGTGCCGTCCACCACCGCCGGGGAAGAGCGGACGGGCGCGCCGGTGGCAAACGTCCACTTGAGCGTTCCTTCCGGCTGGGCGGTGCTATCGCCGGTATTGCCGGTGTGCTCCAGGTCACGCCGGAAGCAGGTCCATTCACTGGAAGACTGCGGCTCCGAATGCGCGGTGGCCGGCACCCCGAAGAAAAGGTCCGTAAACTGGTAAAGGCAAAAGAACACCACCAGCAGGACAAGAGCCCCGCCGATACTGAGCCAGATTATCCGATGGCGTTTGCGGGCTCTGGCTTTTCTTGCGTCCAGAACTTCACGCGGCAGAACCATTAGCGACCTCGCTTGAATGATAATCCGTACTCGTACGTGATGTCAATCGTCCGGAAGGCCGTTTCAAGCTGGCTGTTCCGCTAATCAGAACCGGATTTTCCCCTAAGCACCCAGCGACGCGACATCGAGGCTGTGCTCCCAGGGACTGCGGGAGACGTGCATAGCCACGAAAGTGCTGGTACGGGTGATATCCGGGATATTGGCGATAACGTTTTTGACGAACTCATCAAAGTCATGCGGGGTGCGGAAGAGGAAAGTGCCGATGATGTCAAAGCTGCCGGTGCACCCGCACAGGAAATAAACGTGGGGATTTTTTATAAGCAGCTGCTCCACCTTTTCCGCGGTGCCTACTTTCACCTCGATGCACATGACGCACATAAAGTTCAGTCCCAGGCGTTCCGGATTGGGAACGGCGCTGATTTTCATGGTATCACTGTTAATCAGGCTCTTGACACGGTTACGCACCGTGCCCTCGGAAACTTTTAGTTTGCGCCCGATTTCCCGGAAGCTCTGCCGGGCATCGTCCTGAAGCTCCTTGATAATTTTCCGTCCTATTTCATCCAGCATATTGCCCTCCTGAGTAATAGCAAGAACACAAGTCCACAGTAACTATACGCAATTTCACAACATTATGCAAGTTTTTAGAATACATGCGTAACGTGATAAGGCGGTCAGTATAACGCCGGGTATGTATGCGCAAAGCCGGGGGTTTTTCTTACCTACCCCCGATAAAGCAAGCCGGAGTCACTGGATCCCGTATCAAGTACGGGATGACGGGGGGATAAGGGGGAGGGTGGTACGAACCCCTTTTCCTCTTATCCCTCTCCCCGCTGGCAGGGAGAGGGACGATTGTTTTAGCTGTTTGAAGATGGCGCGGGAGGTTAACGAAATCCTCCTCGCTCCCCCTTTAACAAGGGGGACGAATTACCCTAAATAGTATTTACGCTGCTAGTGGATTACAGTCCCCGATTAACATACGGGGCACGGCTGCGCTGGAATGACAAGGGGGCTGAAGCCCGGGACGGAATGTGTCACTCTTTATATTAAAATACCCGATAATCAAGCAAGACGGTAGTACCTGGATCCCGTATCAAGTACGGGATGACGGGAGGAAAAGGGGGAGGGTAGTACGAACCCCTTTTCCTCTTATCCCTCTCCCCGCTGGCAGGGAGAGGGACGATTGTTTTACACAGGCAAGGATGCCTATGTGTACCCGGTTGTACCCTCACACCTTTAAATACGCTCAAGGCGGTGCCGCCCTTTCCTTTCAAAAGAGAGAGGGTTATGTATTTCAGTCTTCGGGATGAACCCGGGCTGAAGCCTGATACAGAGTGGCGTCACTCTTTATATTAAGATACCCAATAATCAAGCAAGACGGTAGTACCTGGATCCCGTATCAAGTACGGGATGACGGGGGGATAGGGGGGAGGGTGAGTGATGGGAGGAAAAGGGGGGAGATATTATGCGGGGGTGTCAGGACTTAATCATGGACAGCATCATCTTAAAGCGGGCGCCGGCGCGCAAAGCGTGCGGCCGGTTGGCCGGCATGATGACCATTTCTCCCCGCTTCAGGCGCAGAGGCTTACCGTCAATAGTCACTTCAGCTTCACCATCGAGGATATAGACCATAGCGTCAAAAGGCGCGGTGTGCTCGCTCAGTCCCTGGCCTTGATCGAAAGCAAAAAGCGTGATGGTGCCCGAAGGCTTATCAATTATTGTGCGGCTGACGACGGATTCCAGGTGGTATTCCACCATGCCGCCCAGCTCCATGACCCGTCCGATGATATCTTCCGATTTCATTTTCCCCTCCCGGCGACGGGGTCTGGTATCATAGAAGAGCTAATATCACAAAGAACCCCGCGGTGAAAACGGATTCTACGTCACTCCCGCCTGCCAAAGCCTTGCGCGGCGAGCAGGGCGTTCCTCAGCATAACAGGCGATACCAGTCCCCGCGATAGCTTTTCCCATATTATACCGCAGGAGGCCCGGCGTTTTCTAAAGAACAATCTTCTAAAAGCGGGAGTTTCAGCAAACGGGAAAAGGTTGACCTAAAGCCGGAACAGTCCTATAATCCGTTTAAACCTGTTATTTTTCAAAGGAGAATTATGCCTGAAAAAAAGTACGCCCAGTACATCATCACGGAGGATATACCTCCCAAGATGCCGGCGCCTACCGGCTTCATGAAGCGCATGGAAGAGCAGCGCAAGGCAGGCAACTACACGGACTCCGCCCACGTACTTTCCCTGAACGATGCTATCGCCAAAGGGGCTTTGTACTTTGACGCGGTCTGGATGACAGCCAAACACGGGGAGCCGCCGACCAATATCGAAATAGCGCACAGCCACGACTTCGACGAAATACTCGGATTCTTCGGGTGCTACAACGGGGACGCGCACGACCTCGGCGGTGAAGTGGAACTCTGGCTGGGAGACGAGCAGTATTTCCTGACCAAAAGCACCATCGTCTTCGCGCCGCGGGGGCTGTCCCACGGGCCTATCTCTTTCTGCAAGATAAAGAGCCCCATCCTCTTTTTCACCAGCGGCAACAAGACCAACTACGGACGGGTGACAGGCAAAGAAGGATAACCCGAACCCCGCCAGCAACTAAATAAAGCAACCGGCGGAAAACGTACCGGGGGAAAGCTGCGCCTTTAATGCGGCGCCTGAAACGGCCACATAAGGGAGGGCGTTATGGAAAAAAGACAACTCGGCAGGACGGAGCATTCAAGCAGCATTCTCATCTTCGGGGGGTTTGCGTTGTTCCGCGTTACCCAGAAAGCCGCCGACGCCGCCATCGAGACAGCGCTGGAAGCCGGCATCAACCACATCGACGTGGCGCCGAGCTACGGGGACGCGGAAAAACACCTCGGCTCCTGGTTCAAGAGGCACGGCAGCAAGCAATTCTTCCTGGGCTGCAAGACCCACGAACGCCTCAAGGAAGGCGCCAAGGAAAGCCTGCTGCGATCGCTGGACAACCTGAAAGTGGACCACTTCGACCTTTTCCAGCTGCACGGTGTGGATACCCACGAGGTACTCGATACCGTGCTCAAGCCCGGCGGCGCCATGGAAGCCATCCTGGAAGCCAAGGAACAGGGGCTGGTGCGGTTTATCGGCATCACGGGCCATCACCCGCCGCTACACAACGAGGCTTTGCAGCGATTCGACTTCGACACGGTGATGTTCCCCCTGAACCGCGTCCACGCCGTACACCCCACCGACTGGAACAACTACAGGCCGCTGCTGAAGACGGCCAAACAGCGGAACGTGGGGGTAATGGCCATAAAGTCCGTGGCCAAGCAGGCGTGGCCGGACCGCCAGGCGAACGTGCACCACTACAACACCTGGTACCAGCCATTCGACGAGGCAACGGAGATAGAGAAAAGCGTGTGGTTCACGCTGAGCCAGGACATCACCGCCGCGGTGCTTCCCGGGGAACTCAGCCTGTGGCCGATGATTATCAGCGCGGCGCAGCGCTTCAAGCCGCTGGACAAAAAGACGCAGCAGGAATACATGAACGACGCGGCACAGTACCAGCCGCTGGCCGGCCCGCAGATGGACTAATCGGCGGACAAGCCGATAGTGCGGTCGATGAACTCCCCTATTTTAGCCACGAACTCCGCCGGGCGCACGCGGAAGACCTGGCTGTGCACCGCGCCGGGGACCTCCCAGACCTCATTGGCGGGGTTGGGGGCAGCGTGATAAAGCCGCTGCGTTTCCGCACTGCTGGAGAAATCGTCCAGCTCTTCATGCACGAACAAGACCGGGCAGGCAATACCCGGCATAACGTCGATAGGATTCACCACGTGATAGCCGTAGAAGAGACGCGTAAACACGATGCCGCCCGGCCAGAACAGGTAAGCCAGGAAAGTGGGGGCGTTAATGGACTGCGCCTGCCGGATGACCATGGTGTGCATGTCAATAAAGCAGCCGACCAGTATGAGCGAGCCGACACCGTTGCCGCCGGCGTACATAGCGGCGGAAGCCGCCCCGGAGCAAAAACCGAGGATGCAGATAGCGTCCGTGGCGAAGCCCCGGCCGACCAGGTAATCCACCGCCCCGCCGATATCCTCATCGATATGCAAGAGGGAACGGCCCTTACCCTCCGATTCCCCCCTGCCCCTTAAATCATAGAGAAGGATATTGTGCCCCTCCGCCGCCAGGGCGCGCGCCAGGCCGCCGGTGTCCGAGTTATCATCGATGCGGTTCTGGAAACCGCCGTTCACCACCAGGATAACGTCTTTATTGACACCGGGGAGGAACCAGCCTGTAAGAGTGAGGTTGTCACCGCGACTGGGGAAAGCGACGTTCTCATAAGACGTCCCCAAAGCCGCGGGGTCATACACCACGGGGAGGCGGGGAATTTCCATGGCCGTTTTAGCGCCGTACCAGGAGATGCCCAGGTAGAGCACCAGGACCACGCCCAGCACGATGGAGATTATCTTGTAGAGCTTATGCCAGCGTTTCAATTCAAGTCTCTGAACTAAACTTGGTTATACTTTATTTTACCGGAGGTTATTCCGGTTTCTTCCAGATGGGCGGCATCTGCTGGGGAATCACCGCCGGACCCGGGGGCGAAGGCGGCGGCCCCTGTTTGGTCTGGAGCGGTTTGCAGATGATTTCCGTGATATGCAGGTCCGCCAGGTGGGTGGAGGCGGCGGCGATAGCGACCACCGCGGTATCCGCGCCGCGGCCCGAACCGGTGACCACGACCACCTGCTCTCCCACATCCACTTTACCGCCGTCCACAGCCATCATTAAAATTTCCACGCAGACTTTCATGCCCTGGCAGAAAGTGCGCAGCAGGTTGGCCATAACCGTGGGAGTATCCACGCCGTAGAGTCGGTCAGTGTGGAAGAGCATGGTGCCGAAGTGCACGGCGTGCCCCTGTTTTTCCAATTCCGTCACCAGCTCCGGGGGGAAATTCATGCCCATGAACCCGAACTGGTGAGGCACCACCACCATTTTAATGGCGGAGCCGGAAAGCATGCCGGCGGCCTGTTTGGCCACCCCGCCGCGGGTGGAGGCCACCACCATTTTCTTAATGCCGCGGGCTTTAGCCCTCTCGATAGCCAGCTTCAGGGCAGCTTCAGTATTCTCGATGCCCGGCTGGTCGAAGTAGGTGATTTTCTCTTCCATGTCCCGGCTCCTTTTCAGTTCAGGCTGGTTACTACCCCCATGATAGCACATTTGGCGGGGAAACAGACAAAAGGTAATAAACGCAGCTACGAACCCTTTTTCCTCTTGTGCAAACTGGGACATAGGTTACACTTTAGACCGGGGACATAGGTAACACTTTTCCTTTGGTTTCATCTAGTAAACCAAGCTTTAAGAAACTGAACCAGACTTCCCAGACTGTGTCTGTAAT
>JBAZGT010000014.1 GCA_041652735.1 Dehalococcoidales bacterium
TCTTTTAGCACCTGGATAATCTGCTCTTCAGTGTACTTCTTGCGCTGCATTTCGAGTCCTCCCGTTCGCTATATTCTAGCAGAGAACTCTAAGAGCCAATGGCATTATTTACGGGGGAAAGGTCATTGATACACTTTTTCATTAACAAAGATTGCCAGTTCCTCTAAAAAATTACCAAATATTGTTTCTTCCTGTGAAGATAAATAGGCATCCATAATGATTTTAACTAATTCTTGAGCTAGCAGTATATTCTTTGCCTTGAATAGATAAGGGTTTTTTCTCTTAAGAACATTATTTAGTTTGAGGCCGTTCAGACTTTCAAGTCTCCCGTTATGAAACAGGCCAATATTCTTTTTTACGTAATTACCGACGTCTTCTACTTTAATAGAGACCATAAATCCGCTTCCTGACATTTCCCATTATGCTTATGTCGCCATTCGCTAATGGCATCTTTTGATAAATTGTAATAGTGCTCCATGGCTTCTACACCTATATAGTGACGCTTTAAGTCTAGGCAAGCAATAGCCGTTGTCCCGGAACCTATAAACGGGTCAAGCACTACATCATTTTCAAGAGTAAATAGTTTCAAGAACCAGGATGGTAATGACAAAGGAAAGGAGGCACTATGGCCCCGGTTTGCGCATTCCGTAGAAAGGTGGAGAACGTTCGTAGGATATACTAATCTTTTCCCAAGCCAGTTTGAAATATTTTTACCAAACCCGCTGCCAACTTTGGATTCATCCCGTCTAAGGTCGGTTTCACTAAGCTTGGACAGCCGTTTTTTACTCCAGTCACCTATCGGTACCATTACTGCCTCTTGGTACATTTTAAAATGCTTATGTTTATTAAACTGTAAACACCGTTCCCATGCATCCCTGAAGCGGTTTGGCCATTTTCCTGGATAGCAGTTTTTCTTGTGCCAGACATATTCTTCCGTCCATAACCAACCTTGTTTTTTCATTTCAAGGATCAATTCAAGCACGTAGGTCTGACGTTCCCCGTTTTCGGTTCTCTCCTTAATATTCAAAATAAAAGTGCCATCGCTTTTCAGTACGCGATGCAATTCGGATGAAATGGGTAAAAACCAGTTTACGTACTCTTTAGGAGAAATGCCTTTATAGGTGCTTTTCCGGTTGTCCGCATATGGCGGTGAAGTAAAGATAAAATTAATGCTAGAGTCAGGTAAACTTTTAAGTACTGTTAAACAGTCACCCTTTAGAATCGTATCTAATTCAAACATAAAAGTAACCTTGCATGGTCATTCTGTTGTGTATAGTTTACTAGAAAATAGGTATTTTGCAAATAGCAATATTTTATCCCCTCATCCTCCCCGCTTCTCCACCGCGTCCTTGTACACCTTCCCCAGCCCCTTCCCGTGCTGCTTTATCTTGGCCTTCTTCTTGCGCAGCTTCTCTTCCCGCTTGTCCTGGCGCGTCTCTTTTTCCGGGCTTTCTTCCAGCATTTCCCGCCTTCAAATAGTTTAGTATTTAGAGTTTAGAGCTTAGGTTTTCATTTTTAGGATTTAGGTTTTTTATTCATCTCATCCCAGAGTATCTCCGCCGCCCTCGCCGCCGTTTTCTCCGCCAGCGTCACGCACTGCTCGTGCACGCGTGCTTCCTTGGCCAGCTCCGCCTGCCAGGGGATATGCATATCGTAATATACCCCTCCCCCGAACGTGGTGCGGATTTCCTTGCAGGTAGGGGAGCCGAACTCCTTCTCGTACCACTTGTAAAGCTGCCCCGCCGCTGTCATGGAACCCATCAGCTTGTCCTTGTCGGCGTACTCGTTGATGCCGCGCCCTAAAACCTGCCCGAACATCAGGCTCGCCCCGCACAAAGACCCGCAGGCGTCCTGCATCCCCCCTATGCCCCCCGTCATGGCCCCCGCGGCTTTAAAGACGCTTTCGTCCTTAAGGTCGAACGTGTCCTGGAGCGCCAGCAAAGTGCTCTGGCTGCAGCTCCCGTACTTATCCATGTACTCCCGGGCTTTGGCGCCGGCCGTCCTGGCGGCTTCTTCTCGGCTTTTTGGTTTCATCTGCGTCTCTCCTTCATTTTCACGAACCGCTGCCCGTCCTCGATGACCATTTCCTGGCGCAGCTCCACGATTCTATCCCGGATAAGCGCCGCTTTCTCGAATTCGAGCGCCTTGGCGGCCTGTTTCATCTGTGTCTCCAGGTCACGCACCAGCCGGGCCATTTCCTCGCGTGAAGCGGGGGTTTCCGCCGTGTAAGTGGCCTTCTTTTCCGCCACCGCCGCCGCCTTGACGCGCTCGGTGATGTCCCGCACCGCCTTGCGGATGCCCTGCGGCGTGATGCCGTTCTCCCGGTTGAAGTCCTCCTGGATTTTCCGCCGCCGCATCGTCTCGTCGATGGCCTCCTGCATGGACCCCGTGACCCTGTCCGCGTACATGATAACGTGCCCGTCCACGTGGCGCGCCGCCCGGCCCATCGTCTGTATCAGGGAGACCTTGCTCCGCAGATACCCCTCTTTGTCCGCGTCCAGTATCGCCACCAGGCTAACCTCCGGCAGGTCCAGCCCTTCTCTTAAAAGGTTGATGCCGACGATTACATCGTACACGCCCAGGCGCAGGTCGCGTAAAATCTCCACCCGCTCCAGCGTGTCCACCTCCGAATGCAGGTAATGCGTCTTGATGCCCGTTTCCACCAGGTAGTCCGCCAGCTCCTCCGCCATGCGCTTGGTCAGCGTGGTCACCAGGCAGCGGCTCCCCTTGTCCACCCGCTGGCGTATCTGCTCCAAAAGGTCGTCGATTTGCCCCTTGGTCGGCTTTATCTCGATGGTCGGCTCCAGAAGCCCGGTCGGCCGCACGAGTTGCTCCACCACCTGCTGGCTATGGGTATGCTCGAACTCCGCCGGCGTCGCCGAGGTAAAGATGACCTGGTTGATGCATTGCTGGAACTCCTCGAAGTTGAGCGGCCGGTTGTCCAGGGCGGAGGGGAGGCGAAAGCCGTAGTCCACCAGCGTTTCCTTGCGCGAGCGGTCGCCCTTGTACATGCCCCGTATCTGGGGCAGGGTGATGTGCGACTCGTCGATAATCATCAGGAAGTCCTTGGGAAAGTAGTCCAGCAGCGTTGACGGCGAGCTGCCCGGCGCCCTCCCCGCCAGGATGCGGGAGTAGTTCTCCACGCCGGAGCAGTAGCCCGCCTCCACCATCATCTCCAGGTCGTAGCTGGTGCGCGCCTGTAACCGCGCCGCCTCTACTATTTTGCCCTGCTCGTTGAGGAACTTGAGCCGCTCGCCCAGCTCGGCGCGTATCTCCTCGATGGCTTTGACCATTTTATCATGCCGGGTCACGAAGTGCTTGGCCGGGAAAATGCTTACCTCGTCCATGTCATTCAGTATTTCGCCGGTCAGCGGGTCGAGCGACATGATGCGGTCGATGTCGTCCCCGAAGAACTCGATGCGCAGCGCCAGGTCCTCGTAGGCCGGCTGTATCTCCAGCGTGTCCCCCCGGATGCGGAAGTTGCCCCGCGCCAGGTCGAACTCGTTGCGGCCGTACTGCATATCAACCAGCTGGCGCAATAGCTGCTGCCGACCGTAATGCTGGCCCTTTTTCAGCGTCGCCACGAAGCCTTTATACTCTTCCGGGTCGCCCAGGCCGTAGATGCAGGAGACGGAGGCCACTATCAGCACGTCCCGCCGACTCAATAGGGCGCTGGTGGCGGCGTGCCGCAGCTTGTCTATCTCCTCGTTGATGTCCGCGTCTTTCTCGATGTAGGTATCCGTGCGCGGTATATACGCTTCCGGCTGGTAGTAGTCGTAATAGCTCACGAAGTACTCCACCGCGTTGTCCGGGAAGAACTCCTTGAACTCGCTGGAAAGCTGGGCGGCCAGCGTCTTGTTGTGGCAGATGACCAGCGTGGGGCGCTGCACCTTCTCGACGACGTTGGCCATGGTGAAAGTCTTGCCGCTGCCGGTCACGCCCAGCAGGGTCTGGTATCTATAGCCCCGCTCCAGCCCCTCCGCCAGTTTGTCCACCGCCTGGGGCTGGTCGCCGGTCATGCGGAAATCGGAAACTATCTTGAACTGCGTCATGTCCGTATTATAGCACAGAAGTTCTAGTCAGCCCAGCCTTTTCCCCGCCCCCCGCCGGATAATATATGTGATTGACTTCAGGCTATTCGCCCTCCCCGTCTCTGCCTGCGGAGAGGGGGTTGGGGGGTAAGGTTCGTCCCCGCCCCGCTTTTACAGCTTTTTCAGCGCGCTGATGACCTCGTTGATGTCCGGCAGCTGGGCTATCTCGTACACCTTTACCCAGGCCACCCTGCCCTGCCCGTCGACGATGACGTTGGCCCGCTCCGAGGTGCCGCCGTGCTCGCGGAAAAGCCCGTAAGCTTTGGCCACCGCCCCGTGCGGCCAGAAATCGGATAGAATCCTCAGCTGCTTCAGCTTCATATCGTCCGCCCAGGCTTTCTTGCCCGGTACGGCGTCCACGCTCAGCCCGACGGGTATGGTATCGAGCGTGGCCATCGTTTTATAGTTTTCTTCCAGCGACTTCATCTGCGCGGTGCAGACGCCCGTCCAGGCCAGGGGGTGGAAAGAAAGCAGTACCCGCTTGCCCCGCTGGGCGGATAGTTTGAAGTCTTTGCCGTCCTGGTCCTTGAGGGTGAAGTCCGGCGCGGTCTCTCCAACGGTTATCGGCTTGGTTCTGTCTGCCATCCTGGCACCTCCGTGAGGGTAAAAAGCGTCCCTCTGCACATAGTATAACCCGTAATATTTGAGGATACAAACGGGAGGCGGGAGATAAAAAAGGGCTAGATGCTGTTGCCGATTATCCCCCCGATTACCGCCCCCAGGATGATGCCGTAAAGGACCCCTGACCAGGAGCCGGAACGCGCGAAGCGTCAGGTATTGGTCTCGCAGCTTGCCGCGGCTTCTCCGGCCTTACGCTTGGTCACGCGGTCGAAGAGCCATCCCAGGCCTCCCCCCGCCGCCCCGCCCAGTATGATAAATAATATAACCATTAATGTCTCCTGTTATTACTATATATCGTCCGGGGAGGCGGAGTATGTGAGGAATGTTACATAAAAATAGCGACTGACACTCCTGCCTGTCCCGTGGTTGGGACGGACAGGGTGCGCCGTTTCTTTATTCTTGAGGCGGGATGGAGACTGGCTACTCCGCCCAGTTTTCGTTTATTTCCCGGATGTCTCTCAAGCGCTGCCAGAGCTCGGCGGCTTCGAGGTCGTTGCGGGCGGTGGCCAGCGTGCGCCATACGTTGCGGTGACGCCAGCCGTTACCGATTTCCCGGTTAACCACCATCTTTTTGGCTTCGTTAATCGCCCAGTGGATGCGCAGCGGCCGGATGACGAAGTAGCTGAAGGCGATGACCGCCCCGAGGAACATCAGCATCATAATGCTGAAGAGAAGAGATTCTACTGAAGACATATTGCCCCTCCTGTGAACGCGCCTTGGCGGTGCTTTTCATTAAAAAGTATAAAATCCCCGCGCCGCGCGGAAAAGAGGGGCGGCTTTGATTCTTATGGGTGGCGGCTTTTATGGGGGAGGGCGCGGCGGGTCACCCTGAGCGTAGTGTGAGAATCCGTCCCCCGCCTCCCGCTCACCCTGAGCCCGTCGAAGGGTTCCCTTTGGGGTAATTCGTCCTCCTTGTTAAAGTCAAAGATTCCGCATGAGGAACGAATCGGAAGAGGATCGAGGAGGATTTCGCTCCCGCCTGAAACTCTAAGAAAAGCGAAGAATCCATCCGTCCCCCACCCCCCGCTCACCCTGAGCCTGTCGCAGGGTTCCCCTTTAATCCCCCCTCCACCGACGCAGAAGGGGCTAAAAGGAGAGATGTTATTTTTACGCCATAACCGGAGTCCTTTACTGCCCGGAGGCGCCGGTTCTTGATAGGGCGGTGGCGAAAGGAATATAATCAGTTACGTACCGATAGTGCTCTCGTATATTCGCCGCCGGCGCGGAACCGCCGCCGGTTGCTGATAATATGATATTTGATAGAAAGTAATATATGGAGGTTTATCATGGTCGAGTCTAAAATGGCTAAATATCTCATCACCGATGCCAAGAAAGGCGTCAAATTACCTGCCTTCCGTACCGATAAAATCGGGGGGACGAAGGGCCGGGAGGACATCGTCTGGCTGGATGACACTATTGTTCCCGGTGCCAGAATCTACTCCGAATGCGTCTGGTTCCTGCCGGGCATGGAAAAAAGTAAGGGCGATGAACCCTATATGCAAGAGCATACCCATGATTTTGAGGAAGTGCTGGCCTTCTTTGGCAGCGATACTGAAAAGCCGCGCGATTTAGGCGGTGAGCTGGAAATCTGGCTGGATGGCGTAAAGCACACCGTCACCAAAACTTCATTGATTTTCATCCCCAAGGGCATGAAACACGGCCCCATCACTTTCCACAGAATCGATAAACCTGTCTTCCACTTCAGCATCGGCGGGACCAACAAATATACCGGGAATGCCACGGCGACTAAAGATAATAAAAAGTCGGCCCGCAAGACCGATAAATTAATCGTCGATTTCCTCCAGCCGCCCAAAGTGGAAGCGCCGTGGAGCCCCAATCCCCCGCCGGCGGAAGCTAAAGACGGCAAAGGCGGCCGTATCCTCTTCCTGGATAACGATATCATACCGGACGGCTTTTATACGGAGTGTGTCTGGATTATGCCGTTCAAAGGCCCGATGCCCAAAATGACGGATGAGATGCTGGAGAAAGCCCGCGCCGCCGTCAAACCTCACAAGCATGACTTCGACGAGGTGTTATGTTTCTTCGGCACCAATCCCAACGACTTCCACGACCTTGATTCCAAGATTGAGCTCTGGCTGGGCGGGGAGAAACAGATAATCACCAGGAGCACCATGACCTATATCCCGGCCGGCGTAGAGCACTGCCCGCTGGTTTTCCACCGCGTCGGCAGCCCGGTAATCCACTTCACCTGCTTCCCGGAGGGCAAGATTTATTTTACCGGTTTGAATAAGGCTGCTAAATAATAGCTTGATCGTCAGGCTCTAATTGCTAGGTGCTTTACCCGGGAGGCCTCGAGAAATCGAGGCCTCCTGCTTTCCCCCCCCCCCCATGCTTTTCCTCCCCCGCTCACCCTGAGCCTGTCGAAGGGATTCACTTTTGGGGTAATTCGTCCTCCTTGTTAAAGTCAAAGATTCCGCATGAGGAACGAATCGGAAGAGGAGAGAGGAGGATTTCGCGAAATGTCATTCCAGCGCAGCCGCGCCCCGTATGACAATCGGGGGCTGGAATCTATTGCCCGTTCAATTACTATCCAGGGTTAATTAATCCATGTTTGACATAACACAAAAGGATGAATGAATAAAAAATATTTTATCCATCCTGCTAACTATCGTCCCTCTCCCTGTAAACGGGGAGAGGGATAAGAGGAAAAGGGGTTCGTACTATCCATCCCCCCTCACATCTCCATCAAATCAAACCCGCTGGCCTGGTCCGGCAGGCGCTTTGCCCCGCTCCCCACCACCTCATAGATAATCGCCTCCCCCACCAGCCATGTCGCGGCGCCGTAGCGCAGGCACCCCGTCAGCGTTCGCCCCGCCCGCCCCATCGCCGCGTGGATATGCAGCTTCGGTTTTCCCTCTTTGTCCGGCGCGATAATGCCTGCTCCCACCACCTCGTGCGCCCCCTCTATCGGCAGCCGCACCGGGTCCGGCGGCATTTCCTCGGACTTCCGCGGGCCCACTACTACCTCCCCGCCCCCTATCCCCCCGATGAGCACCACCTGCCCCACCGTTATGCCCTTCTCCGCGGCGAACTCCTCAATGCAGCCGGGCACCATGTCCCCGTCCTCCAGCCTCACCACGAATACCCGGCCTATCCTGCCCTCTGATGCTTTCATAGATTACCCCTTTCCATGTCTCCCTCTTTCGTAAAGAGGGATTAAGCGAGTTTTTTGTTAATTTCTTCCAATACCGCTGAGATATTATTCATTACATCGGTATTAGCAAATCTTAACACTGTAATCCCGGAGTTTTTCATATATTCGTTACGGATTGCATCGTATTCAATAGAATCGCCTGATAAATGTTGCCCACCGTCAACTTCGATCACCAGATTCGCCTTATGGCAATAGAAGTCCGCGATGTATCTACCAATGGGTTTTTGACGGCTGAACATGAAACCCTTGAGTTGTTTCATCCTCAGGTGAGACCAGAGTAGGCGCTCGGCATCGGTCATGTTCCTTCTCAGCTGCTGGGCTATTTGCTTTGAGGCAGGGCTGTACCGATGCATAAAAACCCTCTCAATCTCCCTTTACAAAAGGGAGAGGCAAAACGTTAGCTGTAGCCCTCTTTCGTAAAGCCTGTCTTGAGCTTACCGAAGGAAGGGATTAAGGGAGTTTTTATTAATCCTTTACCTCTTCCCCAGGTACTGCAAAGCCAGCTTGACCTTGTCCTCCAGCTTCAGCTTCGGGTCGGCGGGCAGGGCGGCTACCGCCTTGACGGCCTCGCCGGCGGAATACCCCAGCGATGTCAGTGCCCCCAGCACATCCGCGTTCTCCCGGGTCATCTCCGTGGCCGGCGTGGCTGCCCACCCCGCGCCTATCTTGTCTTTAAGCTCCAGGATAATGCGGCCGGCCACCTTCTTGCCGATGCCCGGTATCATGTCCAGCATGTCCGCGCTGCCGGTGGCTATAGCCATGGTAATCTGGTCCGGGGTGAGGGCGGAGAGCATCGCCAAAGACAGCTTGGGCCCTAGTCCGGTCACGCCCAGCAGCGTCTCGAAGAGCCATAGCTCCTCCGCGGTGGGGAAGCCGTAAAGGGTGATGTTGTCCTCCCGCACGTGCAGGTGGGTAAAGACTTTCACCGTATCCCCCGGCTTGCCGATGGTACTCAGGGCGGAGGTGGGCATGTAAGCCCGGAATCCCACCCCTCCCACGTTCACGATGGCGCTATCGCCGTTGAGCGACTCTATTTTTCCGGTCAGACTGGCTATCATTAGCTCTCTCCCTGTGCGGCCAGCAGGTTGCTGATGTGCGTCTCGTTGGCGTGGCAGATGGCCACCGCCAGGGCGTCCGCGGCGTCATTGGGCTGGGGGACCTCCGCCAGGCGGAGCTGGAGTCGCACCATCTCCTGGATTTGCTCCTTGCTGCTGGCGCCGTAGTTGGACACGCGCTGTTTCACCTGGGCCGGCGTGTATTCGAAGGCGGGGATGCTTTTTTGGGCGGCGGCCAGCAGGGCGATGGCCTGGGCCCGGCCGATGGCCAGGGCCGTGCGCACGTTCTTGGCGACGAAGGGTTGTTCCACGGCGATGGCGTCCGGCCGGTATCGGGAAATCACTTTGAGGAGTTCGTCATAGATGCGCCGCAGCCGCTCCCCGATGGGCAATTTCTCTGGAACGGTTATCGCCCCGAAATCGACCAGGCTCAGCTCGCCGTTATCGCTCTCCACCACGCCGTAGCCCATCACTACCGTGCCCGGGTCGATTCCTAAGATTTTCATTGCGTCATCTGTGGGGAATCCTTGTACCTAACAATATTCGGTTTATGACGCCGACTGTATCGCGGCCAGCACGTTATCCGGTATATCCGCGTTGCTGTACACGTTCTGCACGTCGTCGATTTCTTCCAGCTTGTCCAGTAGCTTCAGCGCCTGGGTGGCGGCTTTCTCGTCCAGCTTGACCAGGGTCTTGGGCACCATTTGCAGCTCGCCGGACTCCACGGCTATTTTCTTTTCCTCCAGGGCGGTCCGCACTTTGAACAGGGCGTCCGGCTTGGTGTATATTTCCAGGAATTCACCCTCCGCCTGCACGTCCTCCGCTCCCAGGTCGATGGCGGTAAGCGTCAGGTCATCCACGTCCATGTCCGGCTCCTTGGGAATTGAAATAACGCCGCGGGATTCGAATATCCAGGCCACGCAGCCGCTGGCGCCGAGTGAACCGCCGTGGCGGGTAAAGGTGCTCCGTACTTCCTGCACGGTCCGGTTGTGATTATCCGTTAAAGCGTTTACCAGGACGGCCATGCCGTTAGGCCCGTAGCCCTCCAGCGTCATTTCTTCCAGCGCGCCGCCGGACAGGTCGCCGGTGCCTTTCTTGATAGCCCTGTCGATGTTGTCCATGGGCATGTTGCTGTCGCGCGCTTTCTGGACGGCCAGGCGCAGGCGGAAATTGGTGTCCGTACTGCCGCCGCCTTCTTTAGCCGCGATGATTATTTCACGGGTCAGCTTGGTAAAAAGGTTGCCCCGCTTAACATCGTCAACGCCCTTCTGATGTTTTATCTTAGACCACTTGGAATGTCCTGACATAGCCGTGTTCCTCCTTGACCACTTGTCCCCTGGAATATAATTCTATCATAAAAAGACAAAGGGGCATAGAGCGGGAGGTTGGAATTTGGGAAAAAGCGGCCATTGGCCGGGGATAACGGGTCAATGATGCCCTCCGGTGCCAGCTTCAGAGCAGGGGACGGAAACCGCCTCCCCTTTTCCCCCCGCCCGGGTTTTAGCTTTCACTGGCATGAGCTTTGGCCTTTACTTCAGCTTTTTCGCCAAGGCTGCCCGCAGCCTGCTCACCCGCTCGCGGAAGGACTCCGTGCTGAGGCTTTCCGTGGTCATGATGATAGCGTCTTCCCGGTTGTCCAGGTAATAGCCTTTGCGTATGCCCATCTGCATAAAGCCGTACTTGCGGTAAAGGCTCTGCGCCACGGTATTGGAGGCGCGTACCTCCAGCGTCAGGAAACTGGCTTTAAGCTCGGCGGCCAGGTCGATGCTCCCCAAAAGCAAAAGCTCTCCCAGCCCCCTGCCCCGGTACTCCTGGCGCACCGCCAGGTTGGTCACGTGGGCTTCGTCCGCCATCATCCACAGCCCTGAAAACCCCACGATGTATTGGTGGTTAACGGGCGGCGTCGGGGCGGCGGGAACGGGCGCCGGTTTCTTAATCCAGGGTAGCAGCCTGTAAATGAGCCCGGTCTTGCTCTTGGGGGCGGCGGCGGGGACGGATACCGTCCTGTCTTCATCGGCGGCGATGATGTAATGGGCAATACGGTTTTGCAGCTCCTGCCGGTAGTTGGCGGGCGGCCATTGGGTGGGAAAAGCCTCGCGGTCTATTTCGTTTACTTGGTCGAGGTCTTCTTTAGCCATCCGGCGTACGGAATAGGTCAAAGGCCGTCTCCGATTATTTCATTTTTAACGGACGTAATCCGTAGTGCCATTGTAGCATATTTTATTTTATTAATGAATACGGAGCAAGTATCAAGATTTCTGTAATGGCATGTTGCCAGCGCTTTATGACTGTGCCTATAATCAGGGTATGCGGATAGTCGGCCGGCATAGCTGGCGGGTCACCACCGCCGAAGCCAAAGAAATTCAGCTCAAGCTGGCGGCGGAGGTGGTGCGGACGGGCAGCGTTAAATCCCCCCGCCTGATTGCCGGGGTGGATGTATCCGTGGACCGGTGGCGCGGCACCGGCCGGGGCGCGGTGGTGGTCTTGAGCTACCCCGCCCTGGAGGTTGTTGAAATGAAGGCAGTGACGGGTAAGGTCACTTTTCCTTATGTGCCGGGGCTGCTTTCTTTCCGGGAGATACCGCTGCTGCTGCCCGTCTTCGAGGAAATAGAAAATGTGCCCGACCTTGTTCTGGTGGACGGGCAGGGTATAGCGCACCCGCGGCGCATCGGGCTGGCGGCGCATTTGGGGCTTTGCCTGGGCATCCCCACCGTCGGCTGTGCCAAGTCGAGGTTGATTGGTGAACACGGGGGACTGGCTTTCGAGCCGGGCGCCCGCGCCGATCTTCTTGATAACGGGGAGGTCATCGGGGCGGTAGTGCGCACCCGGGCCGGCGTCAAGCCGGTATACGTTTCCACCGGGCATATGATAGATTTAGAGGGGGCGGTATACTGGGTGGAGAAATGCTGCCGGGGCTACCGTTTACCGGAGCCGACGCGGCTGGCGCACCGGGCGGCGGGGGGATTTTTAAAGGTTAAAGAAAGCACCGTGGCGGTAAAATCCGCCGGTTAATTAACTTGAGGAGTTAGTGAAAGATGCCGGATTTTCAAGCCAGACTGGAAGACTTACGGGGTCGCGTAGCCGCCGCCTTGGAGCATCTTTGACGTCGCCGGTAAGGAAAAAGAGATAGCCAAACTGGAAGAGCAGTCCGCTAAAGCTGACTTTTGGAACGACCAGGCCGGCGCTCAGGCGGTCATGCGCCAGCTGGCGGAAAAGACCCGCACCGTGCAGCGCTGGCGGGGATTAGACAAGAAGCTGAATGACATTCACGAGCTGGCGGCTATCGCCAGTGACGGCGACCCCATCCTGGCGGAGCTGGAAAAAGAGCTGGACGGGCTCACCGGGCAAATTGACGAATATGAATTTCAGCTGGCTTTCCGCGGCGAGTATGACGCCCGCAACGCCATCCTGGCTATACACGCCGGGGCGGGCGGCACCGAAAGCCAGGACTGGGCGGAAATGCTGATGCGCATGTACCTGCGCTGGGCGGAGCGCCGCGGCTTTGAGACCGAGATACTGGACACCTCGCCGGGGGATGAGGCGGGGATAAAGCGGGTCATTATCGCCGTAAAGGGAGATTACGCGGCGGGCTACTTAAAGAGCGAGCACGGCGTGCACCGGCTGGTGCGGCTTTCCCCCTTCGATAGCGACCATGCCCGCCATACCTCTTTTGCCTTGGTGGAGGTCATGCCGGAGGCTGAAAGCGACGTTGAAGTGGATATTAAACCGGATGATATCAAGGTGGAGACCTTCCGCTCCAGCGGGCCGGGCGGCCAGCACATGCAGAAAACCAGCAGCGCCGTCAGGCTAACGCACCTGCCCACCGGCATCACTGTGTCCTGCCAGAGCGAGCGCTCTCAGCATCTGAACAAGGACTTCGCCTTCAAGATTATGCGGGCGCGCCTGCTGGAACAGGCTCTGGAAAAGCGGGAGGCGGAAAAAGCCAGGCTCAAGGGGAAACGGATAGAGGCGGGGTGGGGCAACCAGATCAGGAGCTACGTGCTGCATCCTTACCGCATGGTCAAAGACCATCGCACGGACTATGAGACCAGCAACACCGAGGCCGTGCTCGGCGGTGAGCTGGACGGCTTTATCGATGCGTATTTAAGGTCTATAATGGGTAAGTAGGGACCATGAAAAAGAGAATCTTTGCGTTATTAGCCATAGCTTTAGTGCTGGTATTGCTGGTGCCCGCAGCGGTCAGCGCCAGCGGCGGATTATCCGTTACCGGCAGCACCGCCACGGTGAATTTCCCGGCCAGTATCGTCTTTACCGTTAATGCCCGGAGTGATGTAAATATCACCGATATCCGCCTCCACTATACTGTGGAACGCATGGAGCATGTAAAAATCGTCAGCGAGATATTCATCACTTTCACTCCGGCCAAAACGGTGGCGGCGCAATGGATGATGGACATGCGCAAGACCGGCGGGTTCCCGCCGGGTACCAGCCTTGACTACTGGTGGACGCTGACCGATGCCGGCGGCAAAACGCTGGAGACCGTGCCGCAGCGGGTCAACATTATGGATGAACGCTATGACTGGCAGTCGCTCCAGGAGGGGCTGATAACGCTTTACTGGTATGAAGGCGACGGTGCTTTCGCCGCCGAGCTGATGGATGCCACCCAGCAGGCGCTGGGCCGTCTTTCCGAGAACACCGGCGCCGAGATTCAGAACCCGGTAAGCATTTATATTTACGCTAATTCAACGGACTTGCAGGGCTCGATGATATACCCCCAGGAGTGGACGGGCGGGGTGGCTTTCACGCAGTACAGCGTTATCGCCATCGGCATCGCCACGGATGCCTCCAGCCTGGCCTGGGGCAAAGGCGCCATTTCCCACGAGCTTACCCACCTGGTGGTGCATCAGGTGACGTTTAATCCCTATAACGGTTTGCCCACCTGGCTGGACGAAGGCTTGGCCATGTATTCCGAAGGCCCCCTGGCCGTTTATTTCTCCACCGCCCTGTTCACCGCCTTGCAGAACGATACGCTGCTTTCCGTGCGCAGCCTGACCAGCCCCTTTTCCGCCTACGGCGATTTGTCTATCCTGTCTTACGCTGAGAGCTTCGAGTTCGTGTCCTACCTTATCAGTGAATACGGGCGGGATAAAATGCTGGAGCTGTTGAACATTTTCAGCGAGGGGAGCGGCTACGACGAGGCTCTGACTGAGGTATACGGATTCGATATGGACGGTCTGAACGCGCGGTGGCAGACGGTGCTTACCGGTGTAGCGGCGAATTAGCCGGAAAGCTTCAGGGGCTTACTCGGCGGTGATATCGGCGGAACGCGGTTTGGCGGCTACGGCTTTAAGGGGTTTCTCACCGGCGGCGGCATTAAGGTTGATGCTGTTCTGGTTCCAGGTGGCGCCGCACTGGATACACTCTATATAAACGCCGTAGACATCGCACTCTACTGAGAGGTCGCCGCCGCATCGTTTACAGGCTTTGGCGCGGACTAGGCTGAGCATTTTTCTCCTCTGGCTTACAAGACTTTCAGATGACAATTCATTGTTTTTCATCTATACAAAGATAATAGACATAATGCCGTTATTTTTGAATCTGGACAACCCTTAATCTGCCGCCACCGCACCATTAAATCCCGTGGTGGTTAACCCCCGTGATTTTCCGGTAAAACCTTAAGAGAGCACTCAGGGTATGATGAATATTGGTTATGGAATCCATCTTGCTTTGGGGCGAATAAGGTGATAGACTGGGCTAAAATGAAAAAGCCGCGTGAAAATACCGCCAGGTCCATGACCATTCATGACCTGCCCCCCGCCGACCGCCCCCGGGAGCGACTCCAGAGAGTAGGGGTGGAGGCGCTTTCCGCCCAGGAGATACTGGCGCTTATTTTGGGGAGGGGCATCTCCGGGGAGTCCGTCATGGTCACCGCGCAGCGTTTGCTCAGCCGGTTCGGGGGGATCAAGGGTATCGCCGCCGCCTCGGTTGAAGAGCTGTCCGGGGTAAGGGGCATCGGTCTCGCCAAGGCGTCCCAGATAAAGGCCGCCGTGGAGCTGTCCAACCGGCTGTCGGGCTATGGGGAGTCGGCGGACAAGACCTCGCTCAAGACCCCGGAAGACATCGTGGGGGTGGTGCAGGGCAGGCTCCAAGACAAAAAGAAAGAGTATTTCCTGGCTTTACTGCTGGATACCCGCAACCAGCTGATACGTACCGCCGAGATATCGGTGGGGAGCCTGGACAGCAGTATCGTCCACCCGCGGGAGGTGTTCAAGGAAGCGATATCCGCCAGCGCGGCGGCGGTGATTTTTGTGCACAATCACCCTTCCGGTGACACCGAGGCTTCCGAGGAAGATATCGCCCTGACTAAAAGACTGGCCAGCGCCGGGGAAATCGTAGGTATAGACGTCCTGGACCACATCATCATCGGCGGGAAGAGCTACAACAGCCTGAAAAGGCAGGGGCTGTTTTAAAGCCCTCCCCGCGCGATATTGGATTTCCTGTTTGTTTTTAGTTTAGCGTTCGTGCCGTTCCCGCATCACCGGCTTGGACTTGTCTTCCGGCTTGCGCACGTAGTCCGCGGTCAGTGCAATGTCCATGAAAACGATGGGCTTGTTGATTACCCTGAACTCCAGCGGCGTGTGTACCATGCCCTTGGGGACATGCACGAAGCAGCTTTCCGTGATAACCAGTTTTTCCTGTTTGCCCTTTTCGCCCAGGTAAAGCCAGACCTCGGCGTCGAAGTCGTTAACGTGGGTGGCGTCGGCGTTCTGGAACGCTAAAAACTGGTCAAAGTCGTGGGTATGTGGGTCGTTAATCATCAGGAATGGCTCGGTGACGCAGAACCAGTCCATGCGGTAGGGGGATTTCCACTCATATCCCCAGATATGGAAAGACTTGGCGGTCAGCTGCGGGTAAAGCTTGGTAAAATCCGCTACGGGCTTGCCTTTATAGTACTTGGCGTACGCTTCTGGTATCATTTCCTTCTCCTTATTTTTTGGCGTTTGTTAAAGATTATATGTTGAAGTAAAAAATAATTCAATTGTTGGAAAGGATAAGTAGTACATTACTTAGGCTCGTTTTTGAAACAGGGGGTTATCAAGGGACCATAAAAATGTGAGCTATGTACCCTGCGCGTTGAATACATAGCTCACTATAATGAAGGAGGTCACACAGGCTTGCTTCCCCCTGTGTGGCGGTGTCATGGGGCGCGGCGGTCTTTTTTACCCCGCCCGGACGGCTTCCCGCGCCGTCTTTTCTATCTTTTGCGCTTGCTCCGGACTCAGTGTGATACCCAGCGCCCGCAGTCCCGCCACGATGTCTTTAGGTGTGGCGCGGCTTTTCTTGAGTAGACCGGATATCGCTTCCCGGCCCGCCGCTGTAAGCTGGTAGCCGTCCAGGCCGTGGTGTTTCAGGTAGCCGCGGTTGACCAGCGAGTTGTAAAAATACCCGATGTATTCACCGGATATATCCAGCAGGTGGGAAAGTATTTTCTTGCCGGCTCTGGCATCGGCCACGATGGCCATTAATATGAGAATCTCGTTGGGAAGCATGATGTCCTCCCCGGAGAAGTTTGCAGTCATAAAATAGCATAAAATGTGACAAATGTCAAATATCTAGGTGAAATTGGGTCGCCTGGAACTCCCTGAAACCCTGGAATATTAGCTTGAAAACCTCGTTGTGCAGGGTCTGATAATTTGTGTTATATTGGATTTATGGGGTGTTTCGGAGCATAGTATGAAAAAACTCTTATTGTTGTTAATGCTGCTGGCGGTGTGCGGCTGTCTGCTGCTGACTGCCTGCCCCAATAATCAGACCACTACGCCGTCGCCCGCTACTACTACCCCAAGTACCGGCAGCGGCACCCTCAAGCTCTACGGCACCGACCCCTATACCTTGGACCCGGCGGTGTCCGGGGACATGAACTCTTATGAATACATCGCCCAGATATTTAACGGGCTGGTAAAACTGGATAGTAACCTTGAGCCGGCGCCGGATATCGCGGAAAACTGGACGATAAGCGATGACCACCTTACTTACACCTTTACCCTCCGTAAAGATGTGGTCTTCCAGGACGGTAAAAAGGTCACCGCCGCCGACTTCAAGTATTCCTGGGAGCGCGCCGCTGACCCCGCCACCGGCTCCACCGTGGTGGCCACTTACCTGGGTGATATAGTAGGGGTGAAGGACGTGATGGCCGGCCAGACTAAAGAAATCAGCGGCGTTAAAGTCCTGGACGATTATACCTTGCAGGTGACCATAGACGCCCCCCGGTCTTATTTCCTTTCCAAGCTGACCTATCCCACCGCCATGGTGGTGGATAAAACCAACGTGGCCGCCGGGAGCGGCTGGTGGTATCACCCCAACGGCACCGGGCCGTTCATCCTCAAGGAATGGCAGACCAACACCCTGATAGTCCTGGAAAGGAATCCCCGGTTTTACGGCGAAAAAGCCAGGCTACAGGAAGTCCGGTTCCTTTTATGGGCCGGTATTCCCATGAACCTGTACGAGCTCGGCCAGATAGATGTTGCCGATGTGTATACCGACTACATTGACCGCGTGGAAGATACGGCCGGGACTTTTTATACCCAGCTCCAGGTAAAACCGGAGTTGAGCTTTAGCTGGCTGGGCTTTAACACCACCCAGCCCCCCTTCGACGATGTTAATATACGCAAAGCCTTTTCCATGGCCATAGATAAAGATAAAATCATCGCTTTGACCTTGCGCAACATGAACCAGCGCGCTGACGGCATTTTGCCGCCCGGCATCCCCGGCTACAATGAAAATGTGGCGGGGCTGGGGTTTGACGTTGCCCAGGCCAAGGCCCTGATTGCCGCTTCCAGCTACGGTGATGTGTCCAACCTCCCCCCGATTGTTTTAACCACCTCCGGCTACGGCGGCGCCATATCCTCGGTGCTGGAGGCCATTATCACCCAGTGGCGGGAAAACCTCGGGGTAGAGGTAACGGTCAGGGCGTTGGACCCGGAGCGGTATATCTATTACCTCCAGGAGGAAAAAGACAACCTGTTTGATATGGGCTGGATAGCCGATTATCCCCACCCCCAGGACTTCCTGGACGTGCTCTTCCACAGCGGCGCGGAAAACAACTACGGCGGCTATGCCAACGCGGCCGTGGACGCCTTGCTGGATACGGCCGGCGTAGAGCCTGATGCCGCCAGGAGCCTTGACCTGTACCGGCAGGCGGAGCAGGCGCTGGTAGATGATGCCGCCATTATTCCGCTGTGGTTCGGGGAGAACTACGTGCTGGTCAAGCCTTACGTCAAAGGCTATGAGCTGAACGAGATGGGCTTTGCCTGGCTGAACAAGGTCAGTATAGAAGAGTAGTCATTGGTCAACTTCGGCGGTTGATAATTCCTGGTAAAATCGGGTCAATTCCCGGAACAGCAGTTTACCGGAATGGCTTTAGATAAAATAGAACGCTATGGCTATCAGCACGTAAACGGCGATAAGCTGTACGCCTTCCAGCCAGTGGCAGATGCCATCCGCGCTGATGTAGTTGGCTATCATGGCGGTCATCACCAGCGCCGCTATGGAAAACGGGCCGAACTCCAGGTCCAGGGAAATTCCCGCCAGCGGGCCGCTTAACAGGACGAGTACCGGCACCACGAAAAGCGCTATCTGCAAAGCGGAGCTCATCCCAATCTCCAGGGAAAGCGTCATGTTGTTCTTACGCGCGAAGCTGATAGCGCTGATATGCTCCGGGATATTGGTCAGGATGGCGATAATCACCAGCCCCAGGAATGTCTGGTTCAGCCCCAGATCCGCGATACGCGGCGTCAGGGTTTCCACCAGTAGGTAGGACTCATAGCTGGCCAGCCCCACGGCCAGGAAAAGCAGAATGGCGGCCGTGCGCACCGACCACGTGTGGTTAAGCGGCGAACGCGGCGCCTCGCGCTCCACCAAAAACAGGTGCTTGTGGGTTACCAGCGTATAGAGCAGGCTCAAAAGGTAAACTATTCCCAGCACCACGGAAACGGCCAGGCTCATGGCGTGCGCGGGCTTGGACAGCAGCAGGCTGTACATGGAAGGCAGCACCAGTCCCGCCACCATAATGACGAGCATCGTGGAGGAAAGCCCCGCCGAGTCTTTATTGAAACGCTGTTCCTTGTATTTCAGTCCCCCGAAGACCATCGAAAGCCCGATGAGCAGCAGCACGTTGAGGACGATGGAGCCGATGATGGAAGCTCTGACCATTTCCACCAGGCCGCTGCGCAGGGAAAAGATGGCGATAAAAAACTCGATGACGTTGCCGAAGGTGGCGTTAATCAGCGCGGAAATGGTATTGGAAACGCGCTGGGCGATGATGCCGGTGTTTTCCGCGATTACGTGAGAAAGCCCCACTATCCCCGCGCCGGTAGTGATTAACGTCAGCACCGGGTGGACTTCCAGGTAATAGAAAATAATAGAAAATGGGATGAATATCAGGAAGGCATCCAGGATATGGAACCGGGAAGCCTTGTTATCTGGTGTCATATAGTTTTTTACTCTATATTATGGCTCCGGCTATTACGACCTTTTTTGCGGTATAGGCTGGCGGAGGGGGTGGGATTCGAACCCACGGTCGGCTTGCACCGACAACGGTTTTCAAGACCGTCACCATAGGCCACTCGGACACCCCTCCGTGCGTTAGAATTTTACCTTAAGGCGGCGTGAATGACAAGCGTTCAGCCGGTCATCGCGGCTTTGCTGCCCTTGCGTTTCTTCAGCCCCAGGGAGGTCAGCACGCCCATCAGGGTAATGCCGGCGCTGACATACATCAGGGATGGGTAGCCCCACGCCTCGGAAACGGCCCCGCCCAGGAAAGGCCCGAATACGCCGGACACCGCGTTGGCGGAGTTCATCAGCCCGGAGGTGGTGCCGTACTCCGTATGGCGCCGCAGCAGGTAGCTCAAAGCGCCCACGAACATGCTGGAGTAGGCAAAAGACAGCACCAGCTGGATGGGTACCAGCTGCCAGTACCGGGTGGCGAAGCCGTAAGCGATAAATACCCCCGCCGATAGTATCAGCCCCGCCTGGAACATGCGCACCGGGTTGAACTTTTCCACCATACGCATGAAAACAATCTGTCCCACCATGTTCGTCACCTCCACGATGGCTATCCACGTCTTGGTGGCGCCTATGCCGGCCTGGTAAAGCGGCCAGACCGCCCAGATGGCGTTGCCCCCCAGCTGCCGGAGGAACAGCGCCAGGTATATCTTGTAGTCGGCTTTTATCAGGGCCGTCGGGAAAACGGCCACCCGTATGCGGTGGATGACCTTTTCCGTCAGCAGGAAAGAGACAAGGAACGCCATGAGCGCCACCGAGGCGCTGATGATGAAAAGCGCCGTATAGTTTTTTACGATGGCGGCGGTCACCGCGCCCAGCAGCCAGCCCAGCGCGCCGTAAGAGATAAAGCTGCCTATCTGTTTCTGGTTTTCATAGGTGTAGGCCATGATGACCGATGAGTTGATGCCGATGGCGAAGCCCACCATCCCCCGGGCGGCCAGCAGGGTCATGGGGGAATGGGCCAGTATCTGGGAAAGGTAGGACAGCGCCGTAAGCCCCAGCCCGGCCCGGATAAAAACCATCCGGCCGTAGGAATCGGAAAGCCGCCCGAACAACAGGGACGATATGAAAAACGCTATGCCTGAAGTAGCGGCGATAAGACCGACATGAAAGTTGGAGGAGCCGAGGTCCTTGGCGTAGAGCGCGATAAAAACGTTCGAGGTTTCTACGGCACAGTTGGAAAACAGGTTGATGGCTGCCAGGCATAGTGGTATTGAGACCCACCCCGGCGGGGAGAAACGCCGCATATTGAGCAGCCCTCTTTCTTCTGCCCCGTGGCAGATAATAATATTATAACGTCAAGGGGTAAAAATATCTAATGAATGAGGGGTGAGGCACACGGCTAAAGTAATCACCGGCGGCCAATCTGAACTCGCATCTTAATAATTAATTGAGTACTTTCCCCCTGTGGTGTATCATAATAAATATGCCGTGGAGAGTGTTGGATGGATAAAATTAAAATCTTAATCGCGGATGACCATGCCGTCGTTAGGGACGGCACCCGCCAGATACTGGAACATGAAGCGGATATGGACGTGGTGGCGGAAGCCGCTGACGGCGCCGAGGCTATCAAGCTGGCGGGCTCCTCACGGCCGGACGTAGCCATTATCGATATCGCCATGCCGGGGATTGACGGCGTGGAAGCCACCCGGCAAATTAAAAAGCTCTATCCGGCTATCGCCGTGCTGATACTTTCTGCCTATGATGACGACCAGTTTGTCTTCAGTCTGCTGGAGGCGGGCGCGGCCGGGTATTTGCTGAAAAGCGTGCGCGGGCGTGAGCTTATTGAAGCGGTACGCCAGGTGCACGCTGGGGAATCGGTGCTGCACCCGTCCATCGCCCGTAAAGTGCTTAACCGCTTCGTGCCGGCGCCCGGCAAACCGGTGGGACAAAAACAAGCCGAGGTGCTGAGCGACCGCGAGATAGAGGTCTTGCGGCTGGCCACGCGCGGCCTGAGCAACCAGGACATCGCTGACGAGCTTTGCCTCAGCCTGCGCACCGTGCAGGCCCATCTGGGCCATATTTTCAACAAGCTCCAGGTAAGCTCCCGGACGGAGGCGGTGGTGCGGGCGCTGAAAGAGGGCTGGGTGACTCTGGAGGACATACCCTGAGAATAGCGTTCTTGCCGTTCGAGGTAGTGCTTTGGCCCGCCGTGAAATAAAGGAAGAAATAGTCGGCACTCTGCGTAATCCGGGGTTCTGGCTTATCATCGCCGTTATCGCGCTTATCACCATCCCTTATTACCGGGACTCCTTGCCGCATCCGGCTTTTATCACCCGCCTGACGGAGGATTTACATCTTTCCCGTCACGCCGTGGAAAGAATCCTTTACCTGGCGCCTATTATCTGGGCGGGTTTCGTTTTCGGGTGGCGGGGGGCTTTTTACACCTCGCTGGCGGCGCTGGCCTGCATGTTGCCGCGCATTATCTTTATCGAAGATGCCCTGCTCAACCCGGTCATCGAGACGGCGACGGTATTCGTGGTGGGCAACGTGATTGCCATCAGTTTCGCTGCGCTGCGCCGCGAGCGGGAGTACCGCAAGCAGTTGGAGGCTACGCAGCTCGACCTGAAAGCGTCCGAGGAAAGGTACCGCTCGCTTTTCGAGAACGCCATTGACGGCATCTGGATACACGACCTTGAAGGTAACTTCATCAGCTTTAACCCCGCCTCGGAGAAAATAATCGGGTACACCCGGAGAGAAATTTACACGATGAACGCCAGGAACATGCTGTCTCAGGAAAGCCTGGAGTTGGCGCATGAAATCCGCCGAAAACTGCTGCAACATGAGCCGGTGGAGCAGCCCTACGAGCAGAAGGTTATCCGCAAGGACGGCAGCGAGATTTTCATCCAGCTTTCCACCAGCATAGTGCTGGACAAGGGCAAGCCGGTTGGCTTTCAAAACATCGCCCGGGATATTACCGAGCAGAAGAGAATGAATGAAAACCTGCATTTTTATCTCCAGCAGGCCACCCGCGCCCAGGAAGAAGAAAGAAAGCGCATTTCCCATGAACTCCACGATGAGACCATCCAGGATCTGGTGGTGCTTTCCCGGCAGCTGGACTCCCTGGCTTCCAGTGAAAAAGGGCTTTCCGCGGAAACGCAGCGGCGCCTGGAAGAGCTGTGGGAGCAGACGGACCGGATACTCCAGGGCGTGCGCCGTTTGAGCCAGGACCTGCGGCCGGCGGCTATCGACCGTCTTGGCCTGCTGCCGGCTATCCGCTGGCTGGCGGAAGAGGTCACCCGGTATTCCGGCGTGGAGACCAGGGTCAGCGTGATAGGCAAGGAGCACCGGCTGCCGGAAGAGGGCGCCATCGCTTTATTCCGCATTATCCAGGAAGCTTTAACCAACGTCCGGCGGCACTCCGGCGCCACCGCCGCGGAAATTACCATCGAGTTCAGCGCCAGGAGCACTAAAATCACTGTGAAGGACAACGGTAAGGGCTTTACCCTGGCCGGCAAGGTGGGGGATTTAGCCAAGGAAGGCAAGCTCGGGCTGGCGGGCATGCAGGAGCGCGTGCAGCTGGTGGGGGGTACGATAACCATGAAGTCGGAGCCGGGTGCAGGTACAACGATAACCGTGGAAGCGCCGGGCTAGGAGCCCTCCCCGCAATTCAGTCGGAAAAGCCTCAGGCGTTTACCGCCACTGCCGGGAGCGCTGGTCGAATTTCAGAACCCTCGGACGCAGGTATTCCAGGTTGCCGCAGCTCGGGCACCGCTTGAGATAACCGAAACCTTTGTCCACCGTGAAGTGGGCGACACTGTGGCACCGGGGACAATAGCCGTTGGCTTCGTGGAGAGGTTCCGCGATTATTTTACTGAATTCCAGAGTTTTTACCGTGGTCATTTGAATGCCTCGCCGCTGACGTGGAAAGACTGAAAAATAAACGCTTTATTTAATCAGTGTGCTTCATGGTACTTGCTTTGAACAGCGGGTTAACCCTCAAATTTACCGCGGGTCAGCCCCCAATTTTATACCGGCGGGGCAATAGAGCGGCGGGGGTTATTTTTTTACCCTGCGGCACAGCTCGAAGCGGTTGCCCACCTCGACGTCCGGGCAGGACAGCATGATAACATCCGGGTCCTCTGTCCAGGGAAAGACCGCCCCGTAATACAGCGCCAGTGCCGCGGGGTAAATGGCGTTGTAGGCCAGGCTGCACATGCCCGGCGGTGTGGCGTAATCGAAGACCCATTCGTCGCCTACCTGGTGCCCGTAGTGGCAGGGGCTGTTATTGCCCACCAGCTTAATGACTACCTCGTACTGTTTTGGCTCCATGGCATTTCTCCTCTTATGCGCGGGACTGCGTAACCGCGAGTCCTCAGTATAAAGGGATTATATCTGAGAGGCGGGTAAATATCTATCTGTAAATACTGACACCCCATAGATGGATGTGCCGGGAAAATCTCGATGTTTCCATCTATGAGGTGCGGTATTTTTGGCTATTCAGTTGTAGGTTTTTTAGTGGTTATCTAGGCGCTTTTGCGCAGCATGACGAAGCCGCCCAGCACCAGACCCGCGCCGATGATGATATCGGCGATGCCCATGATCCGTATGGCCTTGACGGTCCCGATATTGGCTTTAGCCAGTCCCAGTAAAGCCCGCTGCGCGGAAACATAAACATAGTTGATGGAAGGTGCGGCTGTTTGACCTTGTATCCCCGGCTCTTCGGCTGCTTTTAAAACATCATATTTTGCCGATACCGCATCATATTTTTCGTCAACTTCGTTGATTTTCAGGGGCGCAATAGATACTTCGATGTCTTTCTGCCCGGAGCTTGCCTGCGGAATAAACATTATCCCTAAAACGATGGCGGCCAGACCCAGGATGATAACGATGACTGCAAGTACGCGCATTTTTACTAGTACCTCCACTTTCTATACATAGAATTACTAGGTATAATATACGAAAAACGCAAACGTGTCAAGTGTTAAGAAAGGCAGGATGGTAAAGGGTAAGTTGAAAGTATACAGTTTGTAGTTCAGAGTAGTGAATGAGAATAGGTGTCATCCCCGCTCATCTTGAGCTTGCTGAAGGAGAAAGCTGGAGTCCAGCGGCGGGGTAAAGGGGAGGTACTGTTCATTGCCCCTTTTAAAGCTCGCCTTGACGGGCAGACCTACTTAATAACGTCGGCGCCCACGTATTTCCGCAAAACTTCCGGCACCACTATAGTCCCGTCCGCCTGCTGGTAGTTCTCCATGACGGCTATCATTATCCGCGGCAATGCCAGCCCGGAGCCGTTAAGCGTATGGACGAACTGGGGCTTGGCGTCCGGGGTGGGGCGGTAGCGGATATTGGCCCGGCGGGCCTGGAAATCGCCGTCGTTGGAGCAGGAGCTGACCTCCAGCCATTCCTCACAGCCGGGCGCCCAGACATCGATATCGTAAGACCGGTTGGCCCCGAAGCCGATATCCCCGGTGCAGAGCTTGCGGATGCGGTAGGTCAGGCCGAGCTTCTGGCAGACGTCCTCCGCGTCATGGGTGAGTTTTTCCAGCTCGTCGTTGGAGGTCTCCGGCGTGACGAACTTGTACATCTCCACTTTATCGAACTGGTGTCCCCGCTTGATGCCGCGGGTGTCCTTGCCGGCGGACATCTTTTCCCGGCGGAAACAGGCGGTATAAGCGCAGTAGTAGAGCGGCAGCTCCGCGGCGGCAAGTATTTCATCGCGGTGCAGGTTGGTGAGCGGTATCTCCGCCGTCCCCACGAACCAGTAGTCTTCCTCGGCGTCGTGGTAGATGTTCATGGCGAACTTGGGCAGCTGCCCGGCGGCCACCATGCACTCTTTCTTGACCATGTAGGGCGGGTAAATCTCTTGATAGCCATGCTCGAAAGTATGCTGGTCGAGGAAGAAAGTAATGAGGGACCGCTGCAGCCGGGCGCCGAGCCCCTTGAGCACGTAAAAACGGGTGCCGGAGAGCTTTACCCCGCGCTCGAAGTCGATTATCTTGAGGTTTTCTCCCAGCGTCCAGTGCGGCAGGGGCTGGAAGTCGAATTTACCGGGTTCGCCCCAGGTGCGGATGGTGACGTTTTCCGTATCGTCCTTGCCCAGCGGCACGTCCGACTGCGGAATATTGGGTATCTGGAGGAGGAGGTCTTCTAGCTGCCGGTCTAGCTTACCGGCTTCTTCTTCCAGGGCTTGAATCTCCACCCGGAGGGCGCGGCCCCGTTCCTGGGCTTTTTCTCTTTCTTTGGAGATGGTTTTTCGCTCCTGCCTCAAAGCGTCCAGCTTCACGATGTTCTGGCGGCGCTCGGCGTCCAGGCGTAGTATTTCATCGATGGGGGCGGTATCGTGGCGGTTGGCCACCGCCTGACGCACCAGTTCCGGGTTTTCTCTGATAAATTTAAGGTCGAGCATAGCTTATTTTACCACAACTTTTCCGGTTGGCCGCGTTTATCTTTGTTTCAGCCAGGCGGCCGTGCCTATTTCTTTCCTTAACTTCAGGTCTTTTTGCTTTTGCTGAAAAGACTTTTCCGCCTCTTCGGCGCTCTGGGAGGGGTCGCGCATGGAGGTCATGGTCGGGCAGGGGAGTTCGGGGCAGAGCCCGCAGTGCTCCAGGTGCTTTTTATCCGCGCAGCAGCCATATACCGGGCAGACGTCCACGCCGTACTGCGCCGTCCAGAAAGGTTTGCCTTTGACCGTGTTGCAGCCGTCGCACTTTTCCCCCAGGATTTCGCAATCGCCGCAGTAAAGGCCGCAGGCTGCGGCCAGCTTCATCTTATCGTTCATTATTCCCCCCGCCCTTTTCGTTAAAATTATATCCGGCCTTTCTCCGGTTATTTCTCCCCCTACTCCTTCGCCCGTAATTGCGGGAACAGTATCACGTCCCGGATGGAAGGCTGGTTGGTCAGCAGCATCACCAGGCGGTCGATGCCTATGCCCAGCCCGCCGGTAGGGGGCAGGCCGTATTCCAGCGCGGTCAGAAAGTCCTCGTCGATGGTCCACTTCTCCTCGTCGGTGCCGTGGCGCTCCTGCATCTGCTCCACAAAGCGCTCCCGCTGTAAAACGGGGTCGTTGAGCTCGGAGTAGGCGTTGCCCAGCTCCATGCCGCCGGCGTAGGGCTGGAAGCGCTCTACCACCCGCTCCTCCCCCGCCTTGTTTTTGGCCAGCGGGGACATGGAAACGGGGTAATCGTAAATAAAGGTGGGCTGGATAAGCTTGGGCCGGACGAAGGCTTTGAGAAGCTCGTCCACCAGCTTGGCCCAGTTCTTCTGGGTGTCTACCGCCGCCATCACCGACCTCATTTTTTCCCGCAGGCCGTCCGCGGTGGGGTATTTCACGAAGTCGATGCCGCTGTATTCCTTGATGGCGTCCCGCAGTGTCAGGCGCCGCCAGGGGGGCGTCAGGTTGATGGCGTTCTCGCCGTATTTGATTTCCGCCGTGCCCAGCACTTCCTGGCTGACATAACATACCATCTGCTCCACCATCGCCATCACGTCCGTGTAGTCGGCGTAGGCTTCGTAGCTTTCCATCATGGTGAACTCGGGGTTGTGCTCGGTGTCGATGCCCTCGTTGCGGAAGTTGCGCCCGACTTCATAGACTTTATCGAACCCCCCGGCGATAAGCCTTTTCAGGTATAGCTCCGGCGCGATGCGCAGGAAGAAGTCCTGGTCCAGGGCGTTATGGTGGGTGATGAAAGGGGCGGCCAGCGCGCCGCCGGCGGAAGGCTGCATCATCGGCGTTTCCACTTCGATAAAGCCCCGCCCGTCCAGAAAGCGGCGCACGGCGGCGATAATCTTGCTCCGCGTCATGAAGATGTCTTTTACCCCGGTATTGGCTATGAGGTCGATATAGCGCTGGCGGTAGCGTGTCTCGGTATCGCTCAGGCCGTGCCACTTTTCCGGCAGCGGCCGCAGGGACTTGGATAGCAGGGTGAAGCGGGCGACGGCGATGGTCGGTTCGCCGGTGCGGGTGCGCAGTATACCGCCTTCCGCCCCCACGATGTCCCCGATGTCGAGGTTTTTGAAAATCTCCAGGTCCGCCTCGCTGTAGTTGGCGGTCTGGAATAAAAGCTGTATCTTGCCGGTGCCGTCGCGCAGGTCCATGAAAATGGCTTTGCCCATTTTCCTTATCGCCATGATGCGCCCGGCCGCGCTGACCGTTGCCGCTTCCGGACCGGCCGCCGGCTCTTTGGCTTGGCCGGCGGACTCCCGCGCCTCCAGCGTCGCTATGGCCTGCTGCGCTGTATGGGTCCGCGGGAAACGGTGGGGATAGGGGTCAACGCCGCGACTGCGCAGCCCCATGACCTTCTGTTTTCTTTGTTCGGTAATCTCATCTGATACTGATGGCATAAATACTCTCTACCTGCACTAATCTAGTTACCGCCCCGGTGATAATCGGGGACAGGTTCAGACTAATTATATGTTATTCGTGCATTATGGTAAAGAGGATGGTGACACGGGCGGATGCAATCATAGTTTAAGTAGACCGGAGAAACAACTTACTGTTTTAGCTGTATTCTTTGTTCCCGCAGGGTATCCAGCCAGGCGGCGGACTTTACCTCTCTCTCCAGGAGGTGCTTGAGGTAAAGGCTGATGACGTTTTCTATCTCGCGGGCCAGCCCGGCTTCTATTCTTACACGACTGGCCGCCGCGTAATCGCTGCCCTGTAACAGCCGCAGCACTTTCTGGGCGTTTAAGGAAAGCGGACTGGAGAAAGGGTGGCTCAGGGAACAGTCCGGGCAGAGCATCCCGCCGGCGCCTGGGCTGAAATAGTTGGCTACCGGCTCCAGCGCCTTGTGGCAGGCGACGCATTCCCGCAGCTGGGGACGGTAGCCGGCGCTTTCCAGCAGGTGCAGCTCGAAGTGGCGCAGCACGAGCTCCTTGTTTTCCGCCTGGCAGAGCCGGTCGAGGGTATCCAGCATCAGCCGGAAGATCCCGTAGTTCTCCTGGTGCTCGGCGGCAAACTGGTGCACCAGCTCGGCCGCATACAGCCCGCAGGAGGTCAGCCAGAGGTCGTTTTTCATAGGTAGATAGGCGTCGATGGTCTGCGCGCCGGTGATGGTATCGATGCTACCCCGGCCGCGGGTAAAGGACACCGTGCTGTGGGTAAGCAGCTCCAGGTGGCCGGACATCTTGCTCTTGGGTTTGCGCAGGCTCTTGGCGAAGCCCTGGATTTTACCCAGACCGGGAGTAAAGAAGGTGAGGATGCTGTCCGCCTCTCCCAGCTTCGTTTTTTTTATCACGACGGCTTCCGTCTGGTATTCGTGCGGGTCTGACATGCTGTATGTTTCTCTCTTGGCTCAAGCTGGCCTGGCGGTTATCAGGTAATGATAAGGGCCGCTATCTTCTACCGACGTCACCTTAAAGCCCGCCGCCTCAATCAGGCGGGAAGCCTTGGCTTCGTCAAACCTGATATGCGCTGGAGGACCGAATGGTATTCCCTCTTTTTTCCAATCGAGGTCGATAAGTTTACCGGTGGGCTTGATGATGCGCCGGGCGTTTTTCAGCACCAGGGATGCGTCCTGAAAATCATGCAGCGCAATCCCGAAAAAGACGATGTCGGCGCATTGTTCACAGACCGCGGTATCCTCGGCTCTGGCGGCGGTAAGGTAAAGATTGTTCAGGCCTTCGGCGGCGGCCTGCTCTTGCAAGGCGGCTATCGATACCGGGTTGGCGTCTACGCCATAGACTTTGCCATCTTGGCCGACCATCCGCGCCGCCGGAATGGCGAAGAATCCCCCGCCGCATCCTATATCCGCGAAGGTCAGCCCCGGCTCCAGGCCGATACGGTTTAGAATAGCCTCCGGGTCCTGCCACTTTCTTCTGTCGGGGTCGTTATACGGGCGGAAACCGCCGCTGAAATGGCTCAAAATCGCCCCCTTTTTACGGGGAATACCTGCCGCTTGATTTGATATTAACGTAATCGTAAAGGCAAGTCAAAAAGAGGTAAAGAAGGGGAGCAGGGACGGATTGCTTTTTACCCCTTTTCAGCCACGAATATCATCTCCGGAGAGTCCCCGGCAAAGGCCGACTTCTTGAAATCCCCGAAAAAGTCTATTACCTTAAAACCGCAGAGCTCCAGCAGGTGTTCCATCTCGTAACGGAAAAAGTAGCGCATGGGGAACGCCTCCACCAGCCTTTCCTTCTTGCCGTCCGGGTGGGAGACGTAATAGATAATCTCGACGTCATTGTACTGCTGTTCCCGGTGGAAATCTGCCAGGCGGTTAGCGCGGCTTACCTTGCGTCCATCAGGTAGCGTTGTTTCCGGCAAATCCACCGTTTCTTTCATGTACTGGGGATTGGGCACCAGCCTGGCCGGGTTGGGATTATAAACATCGTAGACGAGCCGCCCGCCGGTTTCAAGGTGTTGATAAATACACCGGAGGCAGGCTTTCTGCTGCGCTGTGTTGATAAGGTGCTGGAATGGGCGGAAGGGCATGGTTATCAGGGCGTACTTTTCCCCGGTGAAAAAATTGGTCATATCCCCCTGTGTCAGCTTTACTCTTTGCTGCACGTCCGGCGGCTGCTGCGCCAGTTTTTCCCGGCATTTTTGCAGCATATAAGTGGAGAGGTCTAGCCCGGTTATTGCGCAGCCCGCTTTGGCGGTGGGGATAAGGATGCGCCCGGTGCCGCAGGCCAGCTCCAGCGTCCGCCCGTTAGCTTTTTTAGCGTAGTCGACATAAAACGCGACGTCTATATCATTGCGCCGGTTATAGGTGGTGTCATAGTATTCCGCGATAAAACTATAGAGTTCATAGCCGCCGTGCTCACCGTCCATTTTTCGCCCCTCCCTTTTTCCCCTTAGAACTCCGCCCGACCCTCCAGTGCCCGGGTCAGCGTCACATCGTCGGCATATTCCAGCTCGGTGCCGTAGGGCAGGCCGCGGGCCAGCCGCGTCACTTTAATACTGAGGGGGGTAATCAGGCGGCTGAGGTACATCGCCGTCTGCTCGCCTTCGAGGTTGGTGTTGGTGGCTAAAATGACCTCTTTGACCGTGTTGTTCTGGAGCCGGACCAGCAGCTCGCGGGTGCGGATATCGTCGGCGCCCACGCCCTCGCTGGGGGAGATGGCGCCGTGGAGGACGTGGTAAAGACCTTTATAGACGCCGGTGTGCTCCAGCGCCAAGATGTCCTGCGGCTGTTCCACGATGCAGACCTGGGTGACGTCCCGCTGGGGATTGCGGCAGATGGGGCAGGGGTCGCTCTCGGTGACGTTGCAGCAGACGGAGCAGATGTTGACCCGCTGTTTCAGCGATACCAGCGCCTCCGCCAGCGACCTGGCTTTTTCCTCCGGGGAGCGGAGGAGGTGGAAGGTAATGCGCTGGGCGCTCTTGGGCCCGATGCCGGGCAGCTTGCTGAATTCCTGAACCAGCTTGCCGATGGCGTCACTGGCGGCGGGAATGGGGTCTTGCTTAGACACTGGTTCTCCTTAAATACTTCTCTATAATGATAATGTCATTCTGAAGGAGCGGAGCGACTGTAGAATCTCGGGGCGGGGTAAAGATTGTGCTCCTCCTCCCCGTTCCCGGAACCTTCGCTTCGCTGAAGGTGACACTTAATTACATTAAGCCGGGAATTTTCAATCCCCCCGTTACCCCGCCCATCTTCTGCGCGGCGGCTTCCTGCGCCTTGACCTGCGCTTCCTTGACCGCCGTCAGCACCATGTCCTCCAGCATCTCCACGTCTTCCGGGTTTACTACTTCCTTGGAGATTTTGACCGACTGTATTGCCTGCTGGCCGTTCATCACCACCGTGACGGCGCCGCCGCCGGAACTGGCCTCGACCATCAGGGTGGCGAGCTCTTCCTGCGCTTTGAGAAGCTGCGCCTGGAGTTTCTGTGCCTGCTGCATCATAAATTTATTCACGCTTCCTCCGGTTCGATAACCTGGGCGCCCATTTTCAATGCCGCTTTTACCAGGTGGTTGTTTTCGTGTTCGTAAACGCAGCGCACCTTGCAGGGGCGGCCCATAAATCTGCTGACTATTTTATCAGCCATTTTCTGGTTATCCAGTTTTTCTAGATTTTCTTTGAGTATCGGGTATTTGAAAGAAAGCACCAGGATATCGCCCGTGATTTCCCGGGGACGCGCGCTCCGCAGCAGGGCGGCCGCCGGGGTCTTGCTCATGCCGTCCGGCGCTTCGTTAATCATCCGGCTCCATTGCTGCTGGAGCTGCTCGATGGTGCTGCCCATGGCCGGCGGGGTCGCCTCCGCTTTAACGGGCGCCGGAACGGTGGGCTTTTCCTCGATTGGCCTGGCCGGGGCCGGATTGACGGGTTTTTCCGCCGCCGGTCTGGCCGGGGTCGGGTTGGCCGCTGTTTCCCTTTTCTCCGGTGGGGGAGGGGCGACCCGCTGTACGGCGGTCGGTGGCATAACCGGGGGCGCTTTCTTAACGGGTGGTTCCGGTTCGGCGCGGCGGACGGGTTCTTCCTTGACGGCGGTTTCCGCCAGTGAGGAGTCCACTATCGCCAGCTCCAGCGGCAGGGTGGAATAGTTATCCAGGCTCAGCTCGAGCTGCCCGAAGGTTTTAATCGCTTTCAGTATCTGGGGCAGGGTGGCTTTGTTCGCCAGCTCCTTGAGGTCTTTGATGTCATCGACGGTAAGCTCTATTGTCTCCGCCGCGCCGGTCTTGACCAGCAGCAGTAGCCGCAGGTACTCCATCACATCGCGGTGGAACTGGCGCAGGTCGAGCCCGTCGCTGTTCACGTTATTCAGGGTGGTAATGCCGGCGGCGATGTCCCCGTTGAAGATGTGCTGCACCAGTTCCCGGGAGCGCCGGTCGCCGGTAATGCCCAGCAGCGCTTGTGCCTGCTGGAGGGTAATATCGTTGCCGTAAAAGGTGTTGAGCTGCTGTAACAGGTTCAGGGAGTCGCGCATGCTGCCGGTGCCCGCCCGCGCGATGAGCTTTAAAGCTTCCGGCGCGGCTTTGATGCCCTCGCCTTCACCCACACGGGACAGCAGGGTCACCACATCGGCCAGGGAATAGCGGTGAAAATCGAACCGCTGGCAGCGGGAGAGGATGGTAGGCAGCAGTTTATGCGCCTCCGTGGTGGCCAGGATAAACGCCACGTGGGGCGGCGGCTCTTCCAGCGTTTTCAGCAGGGCGTTGGAGGCTTCCTTGGTGAGCATGTGGACTTCATCGATGATGTAGACCTTTTTTCGCGCCTGGTTGGGAGCGTAGTTCACCTTTTCCCGCAGGTTCCTTATTTCGTCGATGCCCCGGTTGCTGGCGGCGTCCACTTCGATAACGTCCAGCGCCCGTCCCTCGGAAATGGCCAGGCACATCTCGCAGGTGTTGCAGGAATCGCCCTTGCCGTTGGTCAGGCAGTTGATGGCTTTGGCCAGGGCGCGCGCCGTGGTGGTCTTGCCGGTGCCGCGCGGCCCGCAGAAGAGATAGGCGTGGGAAACGCGCTCTTTGGCCAGGGCGTTCAGCAGCGTCCGGGTGACGTGCTCCTGGCCGGCAATTTCCCCGAGCGATTGCGGCCGCCACTTGCGGTAAAATACTTGAGATGCCATTACGGGTATATTATACTCTAAAAACTTTTATTACCCAAGAGAGATTTGGCCCGGCGGCGGTATAAAACATATTGCTCCGGGACCAAAATATCAAGTATCAAGTGATAAACCCCTCCCCCCTTTTCCCCTTTATTTTTCCTTGATACCTGTTACTTGTCAGTTGTCGCTTTCTCGATAAAAAAAGAGTCCCGGTATTTAGCCGGGACTCATGGCCTGCATTTGGATTTATAGCTTACAGCAGCGACGGTATATCTTTGGAGACGTCATCCAGCGCTTTGAGCTTGTCCTCGGTCTCCGCCTGGCGTTTCTTGAACTCCGGGATAAGGTCGGTGGAGCGCAGGTAATAGTCCCTGACCTTTTCCACGTCGCTCATCTCGGAGAGGAGCACGGTCACATCCACCGATCCCCTTTCGTGCGGGTAGTCGCCGTTGCGGATAATGGCTTCCGGCGCGATGTCCCTCATGTAATCGCCTATTTCCTTGACCATGTCCATGTTCATTTCCTTGGCGGGGCCGGACACCAGGTATAAAGCGCGGCGGGAATCGGCGGGATTGCACTTGAGTGAAAGCTCGCTGATAGCCTCATCCATGGCCTGGATGCCCTTCTGGATTTCGTTGCCCTTTTTGCGGAAATCGCTCTTGAGGTCGGGCATTTTGAACAGCGGCGCGGACGTTTTGCCGTAGCCGATAACCGTCCACCCCACCACCGTCTGGATGATGTCGCCGGCGTCCAGTAGCTTGGCGCCGATGTACTTGGACTTCTTTTCTTCCCCGGCGCAGAGCATGTTGTAGAAAGGCTCGGCAATCATTTCATTGATTTTGGTGATATTGGACTTGATGGACGAGTCCTTGCGCACGTACCTCTGGTTGTCCACCAGGAATACCGCGTCCGCCACGGAGTAGCAGGACTTTAAGCAGGTGGCTACGTTAAAGACTGTCCTTTCCTCGGTGGATTCTTCATGCTCGAAGGGTAGTACCAGTAAATTCCATATCGGCTTGTCGATGTAGCGCTCCTTAAGGTGCTGCGTCACTACGGAGATAGCGCCGGAGCCGGTGCCCCCGGCTGTGCCGGCGATAAGAAGAAATGCGTCCGTCTCGAAGAATTTCTTGGTGTTCCTGAGATTTTCGATTATTTTATCAGAATCTTCCTTGGCTATCTCGGCGCCCAGTTCATTGATTTTCCCCACCCCGTGACCGCCGGTCTTGCGCCCGCCGATAAGGATGCGATGATGATGGTCGTTTCCGATATTGCTTAGTCCGCTTAAATCGGCGGCATCTGTATTGACGGCAAAACAACCGGTAATGATGTTCATGCCGCGTCGTGATCTGGCTCTGCTGTTCAGCTTGGAAAACTCGTCAGCAATCCTGCCTCCGCATTGCCCCAAGCCAACGACTACTAATTTCATCTCTCACCTCAATATTTATGATTCGGCAATTAAGCTATTTTTATCATATAAGCATCTGAATGTCAATTAGTTGTATCTGAAAATAGCGTATTATAGTACTTATGTATATATTGGGTACTTATGTACGTTTGGGGATGGTATAATGAGACTATAAAAACTGGTGCTTATTGAAAAACGTTCGCTTGAATGATATCATAGTCTATGCTGGTAGCAGCCACCGTTACTTGAGAAGGGTGGGATAATGTCTCCTGAGCTAAAACAGGAAGTTGAAGGTAATACTCTCGACTTTGAGAAGGCGGTAGCCAGGGCCGAGACATTGAGCCGGGCGGCCAGGGAGGCCGCCGGGAAGTCATCCAAGACTGCCATTGACGCGACGCGCCGGGCGGAACAAATAGGCAAAGAAGTCCGGGAGTCCGCCGAGGCGGCGGCCAAGACGGTGCGGGACGCGGTGGCCCGGGTGGAGAAAATCAGCAATGAAACACGGGAAGCCATGGAGGCTACCGTTCAGGCCGCTAATGAGGCCATCCGCCGGGCGGAGGAAGTGGCCAGGCGCCCCCAGGAAACCGCCGAGTCCATGGTCAAGGCTTTCCAGGAAGCTATCGCCCGGGCTGAGAAAATAGGCCAGGAGGCCATGCACGCCGCTGAGTCCGCCCTGATGCTTTCCCAGGACGGCTTGAGTCAGATAAACGAAATCAGCCGCGAAGCCAAAAAACAATCGGACTCCGCTAAGGAAATTTCCCAGGAAGCCATGAGCCTGGCGGAAGCGTCCGTCAAGGAAGCCCGCGAAGCCGCTGACGAATCGGTCAAGGCCGTTAAAGAGGCCACCAGCCGGGCGGAAAAAATGGCTAAGGAAGCCAGGGATGCGGCGGACACCACCAATAAAATCGCCAAGGAAACATCCGCCAGGGCGGAAAAGGTCAGCAAAGCCACCCGGGAAGTAGCTGAGGTGGCCGCCAGAACGTCTGAGGAAGCCGCCAGCCGGGCGGAAACGTTAAGCAAGGTCGCCAGGGAGGTGGCGGAAGCGGCCCACCGGTCTTCACTGGAAACCATTAACCGGGTGGAAGTCATTAACAAGGAAATCAGACTGGCCGCCGAAGCAACGCAAACGACGGTCCAGGAAGCCATAGTTAAAGCCGGAGAAGTCGCCCAGGAAGCCCGCCTCGTCACGGATGCCGCCGCCAGGACGGCCCGTGAAGCCTCGGAGGCTTCCAAAGCGGCCTCGGAAGAGGCCATTGCCAGGGCGCAAGTAATCGCTCAGGAAGCCAGGGAAAAAGCCGCGGCGGCGGCACAGAGTTTCCGCGATTCCATAGCCAGCACCGAGCAAATCAGCCGTGACGCTGAAGCCGCCGCTGATGAAGCGGTAAAAACGGTGCAGGAAGCGGTAACCCAGGCCGGGGAAGACAGCCGGGTCGCCGCGGAAACCGTTAAAGCCGCCGTTCAGAAAGCCAATGATACCGTCGCGGCCGCCGCCGGTACCGCCAGTGAGTCCATCGCGGTGGCGGTGCAGTCGGCCAGGGACATCGCTCGGGAGTCCGTGGAAGCTACCGCGGCCCTCTCGGAGACCACCATACTATCGGTCCGGGAAGCTACGGACGTGGCTGCCAAGACCGCCCGGGAGGCGGCGGAAAACGCTATCGCGGCATCGGAAAAAGCCATCGCCCGTGCTACTGAATTGAGCGTGGAAGCCCTGGAAAAAGAAGAAGAGTCCACCGCGGGTTTCCGCGAGGCCATCTCCAGGATTGAGGAAATGAACGATAACGCCAAGGCCTCCGCCGAGGAATCGGCCCGGATGGCCCGGGCGGCTATCGAGAAGAGCCGTAGGGAAAGTGACGGCGCGGTAAAAACGGCCAGGGAGCTGAGCAAGGCCGCCGTGGAGACTACTGAAGAGTCCATCAGGCTGGTTAAGGAAGCGATGGAAGAAGCCATTACCACCGCCAGGAAGATGGCTGAGGAGTCTGAGACGGAAATCCAGATGGCCATCAACCGGGCGCAGGAGATAAGCCGGGAGACCAGGCGGGCGGCGGAAGCAGCGGAAAAGACCGCCAGGCGGGTCACGGACACCCTGATTGCCGCCGCCAGGGAATCGGCGGAGCGGACCGTCCAGACCGTTAATGAAGCCGCGGAGGCATCCGCCAGGGTGGCGCGGGAGGCCGCCGGCATATCCATATCCGCCTTCGAGGATGCCATCGGCCGGGCGGAAGCCGCCGGGCAGATAGCCCGGGACAACGCGGAAGCTTCCTTGCTGGCTTACCAGGAAGCCCTGGAAAAGAGCCGGCAAAAGAGGGCGGCGGAAACGGATGAGGAAGAGGCGCCGGAACCGGTAGAAGATGACGGCGCGCCGCTGGAGGCGCTCAATGAAGCCGCCAAGAAAGCGACCAAGGCGGATAAAGCCATGCAGTTGGCCCGGGAAACCCTGAAAGAGATACCCCGGGAGATATCCAAGGAGTCCAAGCAGAAGGTGGAGCAGCGCCTGGAATCGCTGGCCAAGATGTATGAGACCAGAAGGAACAAGCAGATTCAGGAAGAGACTGAAGTCGAGAACCCCGGCGAAGATGAAGAAAACGGGCCTGAAAGCCCGTAGTTTTTCTGCCGGGATACCTGTACGGCAGGCATAAAATTAGCTTGACTTTTTACCTTTTGCACCATTATACTTGGCACTAAGTAGTGACCATTTACGCTGTTCAGTGAATATAAATCAAATATTATAGGAGGTGCCTGGTGCCTACCCAGAAAGATCGTATTAAGAAGACCACCCCGTCGGGCGAAGAAGCCCCCGCTGAAGAAGAAACCCCGGTAACGGAAGAGCACAGCGGCAATCCCCTTGATGAAGTAATGAGTCAGGCCGAGCGGGCTTACGCGGCCTACATGGACGCCGAGCGCCAGGTCGCCAAGGCTTACCATGAGAACGAGATGCAGGTAGCCAAGGCTTATAAGCGGGCGGAAGCGCAGGCTTCCCGGGCTTATGAGTCCAAGGTATCTGCCGCATTGAAAGACCGCGATGCCGCTATCGCCACGTCCGCCCAGGCGCGCGAGGAAGCTATCAAGCAGGCCGAGGAATCCTATAAATCCGCCGAGCAATTGGCCAGCAGCGCCTGTGACGCCGCCGTTTCCGAAGCCGCCGCCAGCCGCGACGCCAATATCGAGAGGGCCTGGCAGGTCCGCGATGAGACTATCGAGCAGGCCTGGCAGATTTACTCCAAGATAGCCAGATAGGCACTTGCTTCCGGGGAAAGCGGTAAAAAGACGCTGAATATCGGCGTTGCAAGCCGGGCTTTCCTGAAATAGAAAATCAAGCGGAAAAACTGAATAAGTCAGCTACAGCAGCGAGGGAATGTCCTTAATTGTGATATCAATCCCTCGCTGTGTGTTTACCATGCCTTCCTGCCGTTTCTTCAGTTCCGCGATGAGATTGATGGTCTTGGTGAAGTAGTTCCTTACTTTTTCCACGTCGCTCATTTCCGAAAGTATCACCGTGACATCCAGCGAGCCCTTTTCCCTGGGATAGTCCCCGCTCCTGATTACCGCTTCCGGGGCTATATTTTTGATGTACATCCCCAGCGCTTTCACCAGGTCCACGTTGATTTCCTTGGCGGGGGCGGAAATGAGGTATAAAGCCCGCTTGGAGTCCAGCGGGTTGCATTTGATGGAAAGCCCGCTTATCGCGGCATCCAGCGCCTGGACGCCTTTCTGGGTCTCCGTGGCTTTGTCCCGGAAATCACGGGAACGTTTGAAGAACGGCTTGAAAAATGAGGTCGCCGACTGCCCGTAGCCGAGGGTCGTCCACCCCACCAGCGTCTGGATGATGTCCCCGGCGTCCAGGATTTTAGCCCCGATGTAGCGCGGCTTCTTTTCCTCCCCGGCGCACAGCAGGTTGAAAAACGGCTGCACAATATTGCTGTTAATCCGGGCTAGGTTGTGGGTCAGGGAGGCATCCTTCATGACGTACCGCTGGTTGTCCACCAGGAAAATGGCGTCCGCCACCAGGTAGCTGGACTTGAGGCAGGTGGCCACGTTATAGACCGTTCTTTCCTCGGTCAACACTTCATGCTCGAAGGGCAGGACGATAAGGTTATAGACCGGCTTGTCCACGTAGCGCTCTTTTATCTGCTGCGTCATCACTGATATCGCCCCGGAGCCGGTGCCGCCGCCGGCGCTGGCCGCCAGTAAAAAGGCGTCCGTATCCGTGAAATTCTCCGTGTTCCGGATAGTCTCGATTACCTTGTCCGCGTCCTCGCGGGCTATCTCCGCGCCCAGCTCGTTGATTTTGCCCACGCCGTGCCCCTGCGTTTTCTTGTTGCCAATCAGGATACGGTGGTCGTAGTTGGGCCGGATGGTGGTCAGGCCGCTCAGGTCCGCGATATCCGTATTGACGGCGAAAGCGCCGGTGATGATATTGTAGCCGCGCAGGCCGCGCGCCCTTTTATCTAAGCGGGCGAACTCGTCGGCTATTCTGCCGCCGCACTGCCCGAAACCGACAACAACTAACTTCATTTATCTTCCTTAAACCGGATTCGATGATTCATTTTAGGGGGTTTGCGGACGGTATGTCAATCAGCCGACCGAGGGAAATTAGCCAAGCATCTCATGGTGATACTATCGAACCATGAGGGAAAACGTCTCTATTTTAAGCCTTCCAGGATAGGCTTTAAAGACACTTCATAATCATCCAGCAAGGCTATCTCTTTCAGGCTCAGATTCTTCTCCAGTTCTTTAACAACCTCATGCCCCAGAAAGTAGCCCGTCTCGCTTTTACCCTGTATCTTAATCCACGAACCGAAGAATGCGGCGGTGGATTTGCCTGCTTCTACCGTTTTCAAGAATTCCGCGGCCAGCCAGCTTTTATGGTTTTGGCACCATTCCAGCCAATCGCCGGTATTAACGCCGGCTGTTTGGTGGAACAGCCGGCCGGTGATTAAGACCTCGCAGCGCTGGGCGAAGCCCTCTTCGAGCAGTCGCCGCCAGGGGTTGGCTGCGGCAAATACCTTGGTCTGACCCCGCCAGTGATACTGTATGAGATGTCCCAGTTCATGGGCCAAAAGCCCTTTTATAGCTTCACCGCCGCTCCAGCCGCACTCGGCGATATTCTCCAGTCCGCAGAGTACGGCAGGTGTATTTTGATATGTCGTCGCCCACCCCGCCCCCACCCCGATACCCACGTAGAAAACGGTTATCAGCGGGAAATCGAAGACCAGCGTCTTTTTGGCTTTTTCATAGACAGGCAGGCACGATGTTTGCAGGTTTTGATGAGCTTCCTGCATGGCCGGCACTCTTTCGGAAAGATAAGGTAAGACTCTTTCCCCGGCGGCTTGCCGCCAGTCTGCTTTATCCTCGGCGTAGCTGTCAAGCTGCTTTTGCCGCAGTTCCGGCCAGCCCGCCATGTAATCTTTTTCCCAGCCGTTAAGCTGTTCCTCAAAGGGCAAACGCCGCCCCTTTTCCCACCACTCCAGAAAAGCCGGAAAAGTATCGATTATTTTACAGACTGACACGAGGATTTCTACAACCCTTTGGTGGCTATATAGTAAACCAGGTCGCCGAGGCGGCAGGAGTAGCCCCACTCGTTATCGTACCAGGCCAGGATTTTCACCATGTTCCCGCCGATAACCATGGTGCTGGGCGCGTCTATTATGGAGCTGTGGTGGTTGCCTTTAAAGTCCATGCTGACCAGCTCTTCCTCGCAGTACTCCAGGATGCCCTTGAGCGACCCCGCGGCGGCTTTCTTGAACGCTTCGTTAATCTGCTCCGCCGTGACGTCTTTGGTCACGTCGCAGACAAAGTCGATTACCGATACGGTGGGGGTGGGGACGCGGAAAGCCAGCCCGTGTATCTTGCCCTTGAGCGCGGGGATGACCTGCGCCACGGCTTTGGCGGCGCCGGTGGTGGTGGGGATGATATTCATGGCGGCGGCGCGCGCCCGGCGGATATCTTTATGGACGGTATCCATGATTTTCTGGTCGTTGGTATAGGAGTGGATGGTGGTCATCAGCCCCTTGGTAATGCCGAAGGTATCGTTCAGCACCTTGACCGCCGGCGCGATGCCGTTGGTGGTGCAGGACGCGTTGGATATCACGGTGTGCTTTTTGGGGTCGTAGTCTTTCTCGTTCACCCCCAGCACGATGGTCACGTCCTCGTTTTTGGCGGGGGCGGAAATGACCACTTTCTTGGCGCCGCCCTTGGTGTGGGCGATGGCTTTGGTGGCATCGGTGAACAGCCCGGTGGACTCGATGACGATATCCACGCCGTAATCCTTCCAGGGTATGGCGCCAGGGTCGCGTTCGGAAATTACCTGTATCTGCTGCCCATCCACGATGATAGCCTTCTCGGTGGCGGACACCTCGCCGGGGTAGCGACCATACACGCTGTCCCATTTCATCAGGTGGGCATTGGTCTTGGTATCGGTCAAATCGTTAAGGGCTACTACCTCCAGCCGGTCTTTGTGGTACTGGTTGATGGTCCTCAAGGTCAGCCTGCCGATGCGCCCGAAGCCGTTGATGCCGACTCTTGTTTTCATGTTCGCCTCCTGTTTTTTATTAGATTGTCATTCCAGCGAAGCCGTGCCACGTATGACAATCGGGGGCTGGAATCCAATGTGTGAAATAATCAGTTCACTGGTTTTATGCAATATGCCGGTTTAACACTTCATTTTTCCTTGACTAATTTTACACTATATAGGGTGCGTTTTAAACCTGCCCTCATATTTTCTCGCCCTGATGTCCCGCCCTCATGAGTCTGTGTTGGCCCTTTTCCGCCGTTCTATCATGTCCAAAAACGCCTCGATACGCGTCTTGACGTGCCCGCTCAGGTAAAAGTCCGCGTTGCCCTCCAGCGTCAGCACCGGCAGGTCTATCGCGTCGCGGATAACTATGTCTCCGATGCCCCGGTGGCAGAACGCCTGCACGTAATGTATCACGCCGTGAATGCGCCTCCGCTGAATCTCGGCTTTAATTACTTTAAGCCTTTCGCGTAAGGAATACGGGTAGGTATAGTTGGCATATTGTTCGGCCAGGGACTCGCCCGGTTCCGGCATGGCAAACTGGTGCTGCACCTCGTTATAGACCGCGCGCGCCCCATGTTTTTCTACGTACGCGTAAAGCTCTTTAGCGTAAACGGATGGCACGCCCAGGTACGCCAGCCGTATCTCCTTTTCCGGGTAGGGTAGCCGGGCGTTAACGGACTTTATCAATGCTTCCAAATCCTGCTGGTATTTGACATAATCACCATTAAAGTCGGACGCGGACACCAGCCACAGGTGGTTTTCCCAGCCGCTCGCCTGGTTCTCTTTCCAGGTAAGCTGGTCCAGCTTCAGCGCCAGCTCCCGCACGCTCTTGAGCTCCCCCCGCGCCTTTTCCGCCGCCCCTAAAGTAGTACCGAACGCTTCCGCCAGGCTTTCCAGCGCCGCCTGCATTTGCTCCGGGTCGGGCCCGGCCGGGTAGGCGAAGGACATGGCGTTGAACCCCTTGAGCTTTAATACCTCCATCAGCATGATGGTGTTGGAGCAGTCGCCGCTGGTAACGCACAGCACGTCTTTGAGGCCGGAATCGATGCAGACGCCGTAAATACCCTTTATCCAGGCGCAGCAGTTGAGTGGAAAACCGGCCCTCTCCGCTATCGTGATGTACCGGGTGGGGTCGGGGGAAGAGACGAGGATATTATTTAAATCTACGGGCTGGTATCCCGCCGCCAGCAGCACTTCCGCGGGGACGGTGGTGGTGATGCCTATTTTCTTCATGCCGGTATATTATATCATCTCCGACTATACGCTATGGTGCCCCGGCCGGGCAGCTTGTCTATAAGTCCGTCTGACGCCATCATCTCCAGGTGGGCCAGCGTCTCGAAGACCGCCATCCGCTGGTGGAAGGGGGGCAGGTCGTCCCACCTGCCGCTATTCCCCCAGGTTATCTCCCGCGCTATCTGGTAGGCGGTCTTGTGCCCCTCGCCGATTGTCTCCAGTATCTCCTGGTTCCGGATGCCGTGGTGGTGCGTTATCTCGTCGATGCGCTCTTTAAAATTGGTGAAGGGCTTGTCATGCCCGGGCAGCGCCAACGCCACGTCCAGCTTTTTCAGCTCCTGTAGCGACTTCAAATACCTGCCGAGCGGGTTCTCGATGGACTGCGGGTGCACGCTGACGTTGGGGGTTATCTTGGGCAATATATGGTCGCCGCAAAGCAGCACCTTTTTCTCCGGCTCGTACAGGCAGACATGCCCGGAGGAATGCCCCGGCGTCCAGATGACGCGGAAGTTGAAAGTGCCGGTGGATATCGTCTCGCCATCGTGGAGGGTGCGGTCCGGCTGGGCGGCGATGATATAGTTTTCCAGCCCCAGCGTGGCGTCCCGCATGTTGACCATTTCCGCCTCCGGTACGCCGTTGGTCACCAGCAGGTGGTCGGTCTCGTTCAGCAGGGGCTCCATCTTGACGTAGCGCGGCTCGATGTAGTCTCTTTCTATATGGTGCATGATGAGCGTCGCGCCGGAAAGCTCCCGGATACGCCCCGCCATGCCGTAATGGTCCGGGTGAACGTGCGTCACCAGTATTTGCTTGATGTTGTTGAAGGCGATGCCGTTTTTTATCAGGGCGTTGTGCAGGGTGGCGAAAGCCTCGTCCGTGTTCCAGCCGGAGTCCACCAGCAAATACCCCTTTTCCCCCGCGATGAGGTACACGTTGATATAGTTAAGGTCGGACTGCTCCATGGTGATGGGCAGTTGCAGCCACCGTATGCCGGGAAATACTTCATTCATGATTAGTTCCTTTTATGTGCCGGGATATTTTCTCCAGCAGTTGCAGGTATGTACCCGTTTGAACCCTATACTTAAGTAAATCGGTAGAGTGTTGCCGACGTAAGCCACGGTTGCGCCGAGTTGGCTGCACCTCCGAATCCCTTCCAGCACTGCCGCCTTGCCGAGTCCCCTCAAGCGGTAGTCCGGGTCGGTGCAAACAGGTTCAACATAAGCAAATTTGTTTACGGGTTCAAACCATAGCCCCGCGTAAGCCACATAATTCCCGCCTGGCTCAACGGCGACTATATTCAGGTCTTTCCGGAAACTGGGGGCGGATTGCATCTTTTTACGTCCGGCGTAGTCAACGGCAGGCGGTTCGTCGCCGTGATTAAAGCCCCGCCAGACGCAGCGGTCCAGTTTCGCCAGGTCGTTCTCGTCCGCCAGACTTTGCAGCCGGAACCCCTCTGCCAAATGGATGGAAGGGAAAGGTTTCGGTATCGGCAGATGGGCCATGGGGCGCGCCAGCTCGCTAAAAATGGCATAGCCGTGCGCCTCGGCCAAGGCTTCGAATTCCTTATCAAAGTCGTTGATGAATGCTAACACGCATATCCGTCCGTCCGGCCCCCTGCCTTTTATATGTTCTTCGGTGTAGGCAAACATCTCCGCTTTGAGATGGGGGTAATCCGGGTGGATTTCGAAAAACGCTTCCTCGGGGAGCGACTCCGGGTGCACCACGCCGACGATTTTGCCGTCATCTTCCCAGATTCTAAAGCTGTCCAGCAGTCCGTCCTTGAAGTAAGGGTGGCTGTGCATATATTCCCAGGCTGGCTGCAAATAGTTTCCGTCCCGGTTTTCCGGCAGGTAATGCTTTACCAGGAAATCCCCGACCGTTTTAAAGTCCTTTTTAACGTTGTATTGGCGTAACTTGATATTCACGTGTGATAACTTCTATTTGTTGATATTATAAAACGCTTTCATCCCTGCGTACTCCGCCTTTTCCCCCAGCTCCTCCTCGATGCGCAGCAGCCGGTTGTACTTGGCGGTGCGTTCGGAACGGCAGGGGGCGCCGGACTTTATCTGCCCGGTGCTCAAACCCGCGCACAGGTCGGCGATAGTCGTGTCCTCCGTTTCGCCGGAGCGGTGGGAAACGATAGCCGTCCACCCGGCATCCCGCGCCATCCTGATAGCCTCTATGGTCTCCGTCAGCGTGCCTATCTGGTTGAGCTTGATGAGGATGGAGTTGGAGGCCTTGAGGCTGATGCCCCGTGCCAGGCGGCTCACGTTGGTGACGTAAAGGTCGTCCCCCACCAGCTGGATTTTACCGCCCAGCTTTTTGGTGATGAGCTGCCACCCCTCCCAGTCGTCCTCCGCCATGCCGTCCTCGATGCTGATAATAGGGTACTCGCTGACCCATTTGACATAATAATCAACCATCTCGGCGGGGGTAAACGTCCTGCCTTCCCGGGCCAGGACGTATTTGCCGTCCTCGTAGAACTCGCTGGCGGCGGGGTCCAGCGCGATGTAGCAGTCCTTGCCGGGTACATAGCCGGCCGCTTCGATAGCCGCCAGTATGGCTTCCACCGCCTCTTTATTCGAGGGGAGGGAAGGGGCAAAGCCGCCCTCGTCCCCCACGTTGGTATCCAGTTTTTTGTCCTTGAGCACTTTTTTCAGGGCGTGATATACCTCCGCGCCGGTTCGCAGCGCCTGGTGAAAGCTTTTAGCGCCCGCCGGCATGACCATGAACTCCTGGAGGTCGGTGGAGTTGGCGGCGTGCTTGCCGCCGTTGAGAATGTTCATCATGGGCACGGGCAGGGTATAGTTGCTGCTACCTCCCAGGTAGCGGTACAAAGGCATTTTTAAATGGTCGGCGGCGGCATGGGCAATCGCCAGAGACGCCCCCAGGATAGCGTTGGCGCCCAGGTTGGACTTGTCCGGCGTGCCGTCCAGCTCGATGAGCGCGTGGTCTATTTCCGCTTGCTCGACGGCGGACATGCCGGTAATAGCTTCGGCGATGGTCTTGTTCACGTTAGCCACCGCCTTGAGCACGCCCTTGCCGTTGTAGCGGGAGCTGTCGCCGTCCCGTAGTTCCAGCGCCTCGTGCTTGCCGGTGCTGGCGCCGGAGGGCACGGCCGCCCAACCGCGGGCGCCGCTGTTGAGCTCCACCTCCACCTCCAGCGTGGGATTGCCGCGGGAGTCCAGTATTTCCCTGGCTTTGATATTCTCAATCGTTGACATTCTCTACTCCATCCATGCGGAATTATTTACAACAAATCGAAAGCTTTAGCCACCGCGTCCGCGGCGTTTTTGGCCGGGATTATATTTTCGTCCGCCTTGCCGTTTATAGTTAAGCCCCACGTCCCCAGCCCGATAACCGGCCGGCCGCTTTGCAATGCGTAGCCGATTTCCGTGAGTGTGCCGTAGGAGCCGTCGATGGCGATGACCGCCCGGGCGGATTTCACTACCGCCGCGTTCCTGGCGTACCCTATGCCGGTGACGATGGGTATCTTGACGTAGGGATTGGCCTCGCGCCGGTTGTCTCCCGGCAGTATGCCCACCGTCATTCCCCCCTCCGCCGCAGCGCCGCGGCATGCGGCTTCCATCACCCCGCCCATTCCCCCGCACACCAGCACCGCGCCGCGGCGGGCTATCTCGCGCCCCACTTCCTCGGCGAGGGTGGCAATCGGCGGGGGGACCTCGCTGCCGCCGATGACTGCAATCAAAATAAGGTCGTTGCTCATCAGGAAATACCCTCGTTTGACGTTGTTATTATAGCATCGGGGTTGCACGCTGGCAAAAAGAGGACTTAAAGGTTAGCACTGAGAACTAAAAATAAGACACTGGCCAATCCTTATCCTCGAACACCGGCTATGGCAGCCGGGATAGCTGATCATACCTGGAATGTTGAGGAAATCGTGAAACTAATAGGATAAAACGATAATTTCGGCAATATGTCTTTTAGTATGGCTTTCACACTCACTGTGATAAAGTGCTTGCCCACCAGATTGTTTTCTGTCCCGCAATATAATCTCTTATCATTTTTTGAAGAGGATTAGGTAATAAGTTATGTTTTTCCAGGTCATCTACCTTCGACCAAAAGAATTCGAGATGTGCTTCACGTGATACTAAGGTAGAATTTATATCGAGATTTTTAATGGCGGCTTTAAAAACGAGATTTATTTCGTAATTTTGCGTTGTTCCATCTTGCCAATCAGCTTCGATACAACCCAGGAAACTTTCGATATCCAATTCAAAACCAAGTTCTTCATTTAGCTCGCGTTTTAAAGCCGTAGTCGCACTCTCACCGATATTTACGTGTCCGCCGGGAAGAAATGTATTTTTCGCGCCTTTTTGATGTGCCAACAAAACTGCTTTATTATCCAGTATAAGAGCTCTGGCAATAAGATGGAATTTTTCCATAATTCATAGTATAGCTGATGAAATCAACTCATTTCAAAATGATACACTGCCCAAAACTGGGTTAACTTGGCTTTACGCTTTATGTTATGGCTTTGTGCTACGTAAAGTATCCCCACGCCAGCCAGATAAGCTCTAGAATGAAAACGGTGGTGGAAATCCTGAACGTATGCCGGGCGCACCACATGGGGAAAAACAGGTCGGTCACGGAGCCGCGTTCCGCGCCGTATTTTTCCGCCAGGTTGGTAAAGGGGCAGCGGCCGCGGTTCAGCAGTAATACCAGGCCTTCCACCACTATGGCGAGTATGGCTGTGAGCAGTGTCCAGTCGTACCGCTGCGCCAGGGCGCAATAGAAAATATAGCACAGGCAGGCCACCATGAAGAGATAGATTACGGAATGGATGAACTTTATATAAAATACCTTTTTATTGTTCATCTGCTTTTAGTTGTACTTGTTCATGGCGGCGGTGATGCCTTCGGACAGCAGGTCGGCTACCGCCTGGGACACCTGCGGGATGGTCTTTTCCATGATTTCCCGCTCCGCGCCGGTGAAGTCGCTCAAAACGTAAGCGATAACCCCGTCCTCTTTGGCGGCTTCGGACTTGCTGTCGCTTTCCGGCCGGCCGATGCCCACCCGCACCCGGTAGAAATCACGCGTGCCGGTGTGGGATATAATGGAGTCGATGCCCTTGTGCCCCCCGGAGCTCCCCCCCAGGCGGAGGCGTATCTTGCCGGCGGGGAGGTCGAGGTCATCGTGGATGACGACGAGGTCTTCCGGTTTGATGTTGAGCTTTTTCAGCAGCGCGTTTACCGCTTCCCCGCTGGCGTTCATGTAGGTCTGCGGCTTGGCCAGCACTGCCCGGCTGCCCCCGATGTTGCCGATGCCGGTGCGGGCGTGTCCCTGCTTTCTATCGAAGGTGATGCGCTGCCGCTTGGCCAGGTGGTTGACGCACATAAAGCCGATGTTATGCCGGTTGCGCGCGTATAAATATCCGGGATTACCCAGTCCGACTATTAGTTTCATAAGATAATAATTCCTTTATTGTATCCGTCATTTCCCCGATTTTTCAAGGGTTAAATCCGGTAACCTCACCCCGCCCCCCATTTTACGATAATTCTGAAAAGACTTGCCACTAAAGCTTATCCTGTTGCAGCAGTTCTAAAAATTCCTTTTCATCGATGGTCTTAATTCCCAGCTCTTTTGCCCTATCCAGCTTGGAGCCGGGGTCCGCGCCGTAGACCACGTAATCCGTCTTGCGGGTGACGTTATCTTTAGCTGCCCCGCCCCGCTCCTTTATCCTGGCTTCCGCCTGCGGCCGGGAAAACGCTTCCAGCCGCCCCGTCACCACGAACTCCTTACCCGCCAGGGGCAGGTTTGTTTTTTCGTCAGCGACTTCCTCGGTTATGGCCGCTTTTACCCCCGCGTCTTTCAGGTGCTGGATGATTATTTGATTGTCTTCCTGGCGGAAAAAGGCCAGGATGCTGTCCGCTATCTTGGGTCCTACGGCGCTGATTTCCATCAGCCTTTCGCGGGAAGCTTCTTTTAAAGCGTCCAGGCTGCGGAACTCGGTGGCCAGTATCTCCGCCATTTCCTCCCCCACGTGCCGGATGCCCAGCGCGTAAATGAGACGTGCCAGGGGACGGGTTTTACTTTTTTCAATAGCGCTGATGATGTTGGCGGCGCTTTTTTCTGCCAGCTTCTCCAGGGTCAGGACATCGTCCCAGGTCAGCGCCATGTCTGTCCTGGTCACGTATTCTTTGAGTACTGCGGGCAAGACCTCATCCACCCGGTCTTTTACGGACATGATGTAGGACGAATCTACCTGGTATCTGCCCGCCAATGCCGGCAGTTCTTTTTCTTCCGCCAGCGTTCGGGTGGTCAGGAACTTGATTAGTGACGCCTGTTTGGCGGGGAGCATAATACGCTCGCCTACCGCGGCGATGATGCTTTTTACCAGGTTTCTTATATCAGCCAGGTCGGCTTCTTTCAGGTAGTATAGGTCCGATATTTTTTTCACCAGCCCCGCGTTGAACAGCGTGGCGCTGATATTTTCCCCCACCCCCCGGATGTCCATGGCGCCCTTGGAGGCAAAATGCTCGATGCGCAGCTGCGCCTGGGCCGGGCAGGCGGCGTTGGCGCAGTAGTACATCACCTCGCCCTCCGGCTTGACCACCTCGCCGCCGCATTCGGGACACTTGCCATTTACTTTTTCCCGTAAATTGAACTCTTTTTCTCCGCCGGTGCGTTTGCTCACCACCGGCCCCACCACCTCCGGGATGACCTCCCCGGCGCGCTGGATAATTACCGTATCCCCGATGCGTATGTCCTTGCGGCGGATATCGTCCTCATTGTGCAGGGCGGCGTTGCGGATGGTAACCCCGCCTACCGCCACCGGCTCCAGGATGGCGTAGGGATTGAGCGTGCCGGTGCGCCCCACGCTGATGCCGATGTCCAGCAGCCGGGTGGTGGCCTGGGTGGCCGGGAATTTATAGGCGATAGCCCAGCGCGGCTCCCGGCCTACATCGCCGAGTTCCATATGCAGGTTAATCTGGTTGATTTTCACCACCACCCCGTCCGCCTCGTAGGGGAGTCCTTCCCTTTCCGCTTCCCATTTGTGGTAATATTGGCGGGCGTCTTCTATGGTGTCCACCCGCTGGCTGCGCGGGTTTGTCTTGAATCCCCATTTTTTCAGCTGTTCCATCGTCTCCTGGTGCGTGGGTTTAATCTCCGGCCAGCCCATCTGGTAAACAAAAATATCCAGCGGGCGTTTGGCGGTAATACGGGAATCGAGCTGCCGCACCGAGCCGGCGGCGGCGTTGCGGGGGTTGGCGAACAGGGGTAAACCCTCCGCCTCCCGCTCCTTATTGAGCTTGATAAAGCCGGTCTTGGGTAGATATATCTCCCCCCGCACCTCGAAGCGGGGCGGCGCGTCTTTAGGGACGGATAAGGGGATGCTGCGGACGGTGCGCAGGTTTTGCGTGATATTCTCCCCCCGCAGCCCGTCCCCGCGGGTGGCGCCGGTCACGAGCTGGCCGTTTTCGTAAGTCAGGGCCACCGCCAGCCCGTCTATCTTGTGCTCGCAGACAAAGTCGAATTTAGCGCCCCCCGCCAGCTTCAGCGTGCGCGTGTACCAGGCCGTCAGCTCGTCGTCGGAAAAGGCGTTGGCTAAAGACAGCAGCGGCTGGGGATGCGCCACCACACCGAAGGCCTCCAGCGGGGCGGCGCCGACGCGCTGGGTGGGGGAGTCCGGGGTGCGCAGTTCGGGGTACTGTTCTTCGAGATTTTGCAGTTCCCGCATCAGCCGGTCGTATTCGATGTCGGCAATCTCCGGGCTGTCCAGCACATAGTAGCGGTAGTTGGCGCGGTCGATTTCCGCCCTCAGCTTTTCTATTTTTTCCCTGGCTTCTGCGCTGCCGGTCAAGTGTAAAACCTCACGGAGAAATTCTTTCCTAAAGTATAGCACAGGGACGAGTGTAATTTAAGTTGTTGGTATGGAATCGAATCGTTAGTAGAGGATATTGCGTTTTTACTTATTATTTACAATTTCCGCGGCAATATTTATCCGTATTTTTCCCCGGCGGCCTATGTTTAAGATGCAGGAAGCCTTATTCACCGGGGGTAACGAACGTGCCGGAAAAGAAAACGCTGTCTATGAAAGACCACCTGGCCGGGGCGCTGGCTGATTCCCGCCATCCTGCTTTTATGCGGCGTCGTGGGCTGGAACGTTAAAGAGCTGATAGCCCTGGCGTTGGCGTAAATAGGAGAGCACTTTGCTTTTCCAGACTCTCCCTCTCGGCCTATTCCACCCGACTCAGCTCGAAGACCACCGGGTTGTCCGCGTCCGGGCAGGCCACCCGCGCTTTGGCCGGGTCTTTTTCCCAGGGGAAAGCCCCGCCGAACTGTAAAGGCTCGGCGAAGGGAAAGAGCGTGTAGAACGCCCAGGAGCACATGCCCTCCGGCGTTTTCTGCCCGATGACGAACTCGTCCCCCACCCGGTGGCCGGCGTCGCAGACGCCTTTTTGGGAGATTACCCTGGCTATTATCTTCGCCATTTTTAGCGCCCCGCCGGCTGCTTGTCTTTCAGCCCGGTTTTTAAAATCTCCAGGAAATGGTGGTCGCCCCGGGAAACCTTTTCACTCTCGGCAATTTCCAGCCTTTTCCCGAATATCGGCCCGTCTACAACCAGCGTATGGAACTCACCGGCCTCGCCGCAGGGGGTGATGCCCTTGTTCAGCCCCGCGATGTACGCTAAAAACTCCCGGTTCACTACTCTCCCCAGTGCCTCCTTGCCCAGCAGGTCGGCTCTTACCGCCACCACCACCGCCGTGAAACCGGCGTCCAGGAACTCTTCCATCAGCCCGGCCTGGTCTTCTTGCCAGAGGGGCAGGTGGGGTTTTACCCCGGCCTCGGCGCAGACCTGCTCTATCCACTCGCGGTGCGGCTCGAAGTCGATATCCCCGAACACCCCGCCCGTCACGCCTTCCCGCTTCAGTTCTTTTAGTGTCTCGATGAAGACCGACTGGTAGTTATCGCCGGTGGTGCGCCGCTGCGCGATGGGAATCCCCAGCGCTTCCGCCTGTTTGGCGATGACGGCGGCGGCAATCCCGTGACTGCATGAGCGCTTTCCGTCCGCGGTGACCATGTTCACCAGGTAGCGCACGTCCCGGCCGGCCGCCTTGGCCCGGTATAGTGCCAGGCAGCAGTCCTTGCCGCCGCTCCATGACGCGAATGTTTTTTCCATGGGTTAGTCCTCCTCCGGAGTGAGAAATGAAGTGTCGTTTAACAAATTCAAAATAGCCGTTCCCGGGTACGTCTCCACGATGCTCAAAGCCGCCAAATCTATACGCAGCTGTATCCAGTGCTTTTGCTCCAGTCCCAGCAGGCTGCAGATGAGCAGTCGCAGCGGCCCCCCGTGCGCCACTATAGCTATAGTATCTTTCGCTTTATGGTCGGCCAGCCGCTGGGTGAAAGTCGCCACTCTCTTATTGAGCTGCTCTATGTTCTCGCCGCCGGGAAAGCTCACCGCCGTGCCGTCGTTCAGTTCCCGGGCCAGGGCCGGGTATACCCTCTTTATTTCCGGGTATGTTAAACCCTCTATATACCCGAAGTTGCATTCGCGCAGCTCGGGGCAGGTTGTCACGCTGCGGCGGTGGGGAGCGGCTATTATCTCCGCCGTGGTAAGAGCGCGACTCAGCGTGCTGGCGTACACCGCGGAGATTTTTTCCGCCGCCAGGCGTTCCCGCAATTGCCCGGCCTGCCGTATGCCGGTTTCGCTCAGGGGGACATCCGTGTTGCCCCAGAACCTGTTGTCCTTATGCAGTTTGGTCCTGCCATGCCTGATAAGCAGCAGCCTGGACATGTTGGCTCCCTGTTTTCTTTAGCGCAAGGGTTACTCTTCTTCTCCGCCCCGCGCCCGCAGCCAGAGCTGGGGGTAAGCGGAGGTAACGCGCTTTAACGACTCTACTTTTTTACGGAGGTCGGGCGGCAGGTTTTTATCCGCCAGCAGTTGCTTGAGCAGCGCGGCGTCAAACCCCAGCACCTTTTCCCACAGCCCCTCCGGCTCGAGCACTCTTTTCACTTCATCATCATCGTAGCCGGTGCGCTCCGTGATTTTGTAGGTGATTTCATGCTCATCGCCGTAAACGCGGTTCAGGTTCTCCCCCTGGCAGTACTCGATAATCTCCTGCCTGGTTTTTTCCAGCTCGTCCTGGAGCTCTTTTATCTGCTTTTGTATGGCCGCGTACTTATCTACGGCCGCCGCGGCGGCCAGGCCGGGCAGGGGCTCCTGTATCGGCGTTTGCGGGACGGCGGTGAGGAACTGGTGGCGGTAGTAGGGGCAGTGCTGGGGGAAATCACAGGGGCAGTACTGGTTTTCCGTGGCTGGGAAAATGCCCTGCTGTATGTTGGCCGCCACGTCCAGAACCATCTGCCGCGTTTCTTCGATGCGCTCCCGTGCCCGCGGCGCGCAAGTGCAGGCGGTGTTGGAGCGCAGGTGATACAGCGTCAGCTTTTCCACCGGCAGTTTCCAGGTCTGCTCGGCGGCCATCTGGTATATGGTCAGCTGGAGGTCGTTTTCCAGGTATTCGGCCGTGAACAGCTCATGGTTCGTCTTGTAGTCGATGATGGACAGCCCGCCGCTGTCCAGCTTGTCTACCCTGTCCATAAAGCCCCGCACCTTTATCCCCGCTACGTCCAGGCTAAAGCCGCGCTCGGTGGCTACCGGCAGTCGGAAGCCGGGGGCGTGTATCTCGTGGAATTTGGCCAGTATCTGCTTGCCGTATTCCTTGTATTTCGCCTCCTCCTCCGCTGATGCGTAGCCCTGGGAAAGCCAGCTTTGCTCGTAGAATTGCAGTAGCTCCTCCAGGGAGGGCGGGTGGGGCGTGCGTACTTTAAAAAAGCGCTCGACGGTGCTGTGCATGGATGTCCCGAAGCTGAAATACCAGCGTACGGCGGTTTTTAGTCCGTCGATGTACTGTAGCTTGTAGCACAGGGGACAGGATTTATAAAGAGAAATTTGGGTATAGCTTAGCGGTTTGATTTTCTGCCTCCGGTTGTATTTGGCGGCCGGGCTGCAAAAAGGGCGCCGCTGCCCGTATTAAGCACGATGGGCTATTGTATCGCCTTGATGAAATTCTCCAGGGTCAAAGCGGACAGCGTGCTGGTCTGGAGTGTGCCGCGGGAGCCGAGCTCCATGGCTACATTGGCGATGGCTTCGTTGTTGGGCGCTTCCAGGACGTTGATGAAATCGTACTGCCCCAGCGTGACGTACTGCGCCAGGATTTTTACCCCCATCGCCTCCACCTCCTTATTGACCTCCAGTATCCGGTGGGGGTTGGCTTTTACCGTCTTTCTGCCTTCATCCGTGAGATTGCTCATCATGATGTACAGTGGCATAATTTCCTCCTGCCTTTGATACTTCGAGAATGAATTACGGCCGTCCACGTTTTCATGGCTGCCGGATGGATAGACTTTAGCTGTACAGATGATATACAAGTGGATTATATGCTGTGGCACCGGTTTTGTCCAGAGTGACGGGCGGCGGCTTTCCCTTAAAGAGTCCGGGGTATATTTCGCCGCTGAAGGTGCTATAATATAAGTGTAATGACAGGGGGTCGGTGATGGATGATATTATCAATGAAGCTTATCAGATAGTACAGTGTAAGGAATGTCCCTGGTATAAAGCCTGCGTCGTGCCGATGAAATTTACCTCCGAGGATATCCGGCGTCAGCTGGAGCAGGTGCCGGGCGGTAATGCCCCGCAGCAGATGGACCCGAACATGCAGAACCTGCTTTCCAGCATGGCCACGGCGGCCCAGAACTCGCTGCTGGAGGGTTGCCCCGTTTTCATCCAGCGCCTGCGCAACAGCCCGCAGCTCGCCCAGAAACTCAAAGAGGTAATGCTGAACTGGGGTTCCGAGGACAGGCTTGGGCAGGGCCAGGGTTAATGGTTTTTAAGCTTTAAAGCTTTTTTCTCCGCCGCCGTCAGTCCCCGGATAAAGCCTCGCAGCTTTTGCTCGCCTTTGGCGGTAGCTGTCGCTTTATCTTCGCTCACCTCTACGTAGCCCATCAGCTCCAGCTCCCCCGCCAGCACCGCCACCATCTTCTGTCCCAGTACGGGATAAATACCGTTAATCTGCTCGGCGGTAAATTCACCTAAAATCTTTTTTATGGCTATGCCCGGCCGGCGTATGATTTTGTCCAGGATGGACATGGTGCGGCGGTAGTAGGGCAGGCTGTCGCCTTTATCCGCCAGGTCGAATGCCTCCACCTTGAACCGCGCCAGCGTGTGCTTGTCGCTGCAGACGGCGGAGAATTCCCGCCTGGCCGTGCCCCGGCCGATGATATACCTGCCGCCGGGCGGAATATCGTACAGGGTCTCGTCCGCTACGAATTTATAATCTTCTTCCGGCCTTTCCGGGGTGGGGCGGAAGCCCGCGCCGTCGTATATCCGGTAAGCCGGGTCGCTTACGCTCCGGGGCGCGTGCCAGAATGGGACGTAGCTTTTGGGGTTTTCCCCTTCCCGGTGGCGGCCGCCGGACGCCAAAAGGTCGTCGAAGAGTTGCCCCAGTATCGGGACCACGGTGGGGCAGATACGGCCGGTAATCCTCTCCCCGTCGAAGATGATTTCCTCGCCGACTTTATATCTGAAATGGCAGGGGTATTTCCGCTCGTCCTTGTCGAAGCCGGTAACCGTGGCTTTCACTTTAAACAAAGCTTTTCTCCCTGTTAAGCGTCCGCCGCCAGCGCCGCCAGCCGTTTATAGCTGGCCGCCGGGTCCGGCTGTAAAAAGATGGCGCTGCCCACGTAGATAACGTTCACGCCGGTGCGGGCTATCTGCGCTATATTGCTTTCCTTGACCCCGCCGTCTATGCCCGTTTCCATCTGCGGGTAGGCCCGGCGGAACTCGACTATTTTTTCCAGCACTTCCGGGATGAACTTGGCGCCGTAAAAACCTGGGTTGACCGATAGGAACAGCACGCTGTCCAGCTCTTTTAACAGGGGCGCGAAAGCGCTGATTGGCGTTTCCGGGTTGACCGCCAGCCCCGCTTTCATGCCGAGCGTTTTTATCCGGCGGATAACGTCCTGCGGCGCGGGTGTGGCCTCGTAGTGAAAGACTATTTTCCCCGCCCCGGCCTTTTTAAAGTCCGCCAGGCATTCCTCCGGGTGCCGCACCATCAGGTGCGCTTCCCATTTGAGCTTGGTCTTTAAAGCGGCGATATCCCCGCAGGAGATGCTGTGCGACGGCACGAAATCCCCGTCCATCAGGTCGAACTGGGCGAAGTCGGTGAACGACTCCGTCTGGCGTACCAGCTTTTCCAGGGTGGCGGGGTCGTCGGTAAGAATGGCGGGAACGGTGCGGACGTTTCGGGACATGATGCCTCCTGACGGCTAAATATTCCGGGCCGGCTAAACAGCCCTTGCTTCCGCCGTTATTCTAGGTTTGAACGCTGTTGCCTGTCAAGAAAAGAGAGACTTTTCTTTTTACTAACTAAATATTATTTGGGGTATTTTGTCCTCCTCGTCAAAGTCGCAGATTCCGCATGAGGGACGAATCGGAAGGGGAGTGAGGAGGATTTAAACATCCGTCTTGCTTATTTTATCTGATGAAATTGTGATATGCCGGTAGTATGTCACTTCCGCTCACCCTGAGTGAGCGACCTTGTCGCCATCCCGCACCGATTCATATCTCATCCGGTGTCCCGCATGACCATAGGGAATCGGGATATGACGAAGGAATCGGGACTTGTCGAAGGGTCCGGTGATGGCTTTAGAACGGGTTTATCCGAGGACTGGAATCTATACTAACATCGGTCGTCCCTCTCCCTGCCGGCGGGGAGAGGGATAAGAGGAAAAGGGGTCGGTAAAATACAGCATCCCCCTTGTTAGGGCAGTGAGGGGGTTGGTACAGACCGGGTACAATGGTAACAAAATAGACCGGGCACATGGGTTACAGATAAGGTATTGGTGGAGGTGCGCCGATGCCTTGGAAAGAGACCTGTGCCATGGATGAGAAAGTGCAAATGATTGG
>JBAZGT010000015.1 GCA_041652735.1 Dehalococcoidales bacterium
AAATTACAGACACAGTCTGGGAAGTCTGGTTCAGTTTCTTAAAGCTTGGTTTACTAGATGAAACCAAAGGAAAAGTGTTACCTATGTCCCCGGTCTAAAGTGTAACCTATGTCCCAGTTTGCACAGGTTTTCCCCGCTCCCCCCAAATTCTTTACACAAAACCTACCCTGCCTTTATGTATTATTTATGGTCTTTACGCCGGTGTTTACGGCCATATGTCATGATATAATCGTAGTCCGCCGTTACGGGATTACATTTGCTGGGGAGCAACTAACATGAAGATGGCTATCAGCTTCATCTGCGGGGTTGTCGTTTGATGTCTGATTATCTTCGGCGTCAGGACGGCACAACCCGCCGCCGCGGAATAACCGCCCTTCCCTCTTCCCCCTAATCTCTAATCTCTTTCCCCTAAAACAAAGTGGAGGCTGCTATTGCTAACAACCTCCACTGACAAGTCTATCAAGATTCCGGACTCAACTCAATTGCGGTAATCACTACCGTACTGGGCGTCCCGATAGTTGATAACCGGGATCTGCCGCCAGTTTACTCTTACGAGTTGCGTCCGTTTGTTGGTCGCCCCACCTTTTAGCAGGGCCTTAACCATCCACCTGCAGGACTCCGAGTACCTCGTAAAGTTTCATACCGCACCTCCCGAAGCTTAATTCAGGTAGTGTCATGGTCTTCTATCAAAATGCTAGCACCGGGGGTGACAAAAGTCAATATACGGGCGCGTAAGACTTTGTTAGAATAAAGTACTACTCCCTTACATCACGTTGCCGCCGGAAACCTGGAGCACCTGCCCGGTGACATAGCTCGTCGCGTTTGATACCATCATTATGGTGACAGCGGCGATATCCGCCGCCGCGCCCATCCTGCCCAGGGGGAAAGCGGCGAGCATCCCCTCCCGCATTTTGGCGGCCTGTTCCGGTGACGGTGCGGGCATACCTTCCCGCAAAACCGCCCCGAAGTTGGTCGGCGCGGGCCCGGGAGCCACGCAGTTCACGCGTATGCCGTACTTGCCTTCCACGTAAGCCAGCTGCTTGGTAAACAGGTCTATGGCGTATTTGGAAATGGCGTACACCTGCACGCCCATGGCGTACTGCTGCGTGCTGCCGGAACCTATGTTCACGATAGCGCCCTGCTTATGCTTTCTCATCGAGGGAATAACTGCATTGGTGACGTTCATCGTCCCGAATAGATTGAGGTCCATCTGTTTGGCCCAAAGTTCGGGTTTCTGCTCGTCTATAGGGATATAGTCTTTTTGCAGGATAGCCCCGGCCACGTTACAGAGTATATCTATTTTCCCGTACTCGTCCAGGGCTTTCTTCACCATGGCTTCCACTTCCGCTTTTTTGGTGATGTCCGCCCCGATGCCGGTGGATTTAACGCCGAGTTTCTTTACCGCCTCGGCTGTTTTCTTGACATCTTCCAGTTTAACGTCGGTCACCACCACCGCGGCGCAGCCTTCCTTGGCCAGCAGTAGTGCTATCTCATGCCCGAAACCCACCTGGCTGCCGGCGCCGGTCACCAGCGCCACTTTATCTTTAAAACCAAGGTCCATATTTATCCTCCTCTAGTCAGTAACGGCGGAAATCCCCTTAGTCCAGCACCGAGCCGCCGGAAACATGCAGGATGGCGCCGGTGATATAGCTGGACATTTCGGACGCGAAGAATATCGTGGCGTTGGCGATATCACTCTGGGTGGCGCCCCGGCCCATGGGAATCGTCTTGGCCAGCATGTCGATAATCGCTTTCTTGTCCGCGCCCGGTATGAAATTGGTGGGGGCGGGGCCGGGGGCGACGCAGTTGCAGCGGACGCCGTTCCTGGCCTCGTTAAACGCCAGCTGTTTGGTGAAGGTATCCACGCCGGCTTTGGAAATGGCGTAGGTGTTGCCCGTGCCGTGGGCGTACATCCGCGTGCTGCCGGAGCCTATGTTGACGATAACGCCGCTTTTCTTTTCCCTCATGTAGGGCAGCGCGGCCTGGGACGTCAGCATGATGCTGTACAGGTTGAGGCGGATATCCTTGTCCCATTCTTCCGGCTTGGCCTGGTCATAGGGTACGCGGCTGGCGATACCGCCGGCCACGTTGCACAGGATGTCTATTTTCCCGTATTCGTCCACCACCTTTTTTATCAGCGCGGCCACGTCCGCGGGATTGGTGACATCCCCTTTAACGGCCATGGACTTTTTGCCGGTCTTCTTTATATCTTCCGCCGTAAGTTTCACATCATCGATGATGTCCGTAACGGCTACGGCGGCGCAGCCTTCCTTGGCCAGCAGCAGGGCAATCTGCTTCCCGAATCCTATCTGGCTCCCGGCGCCGGTTACCAGCGCTACTTTGCCTGTAAAACCTAAGTCCATAATAACCTCCTATATACCATTTATATTATTCGCAGGTATCATTATATACTATGAATCACTAAGGGGCAAAATATTTCCGGTGGGAAAACGGCCCGTGTCGGTCGGCGTTAGGGTCCCCGCGGCTTTAGTGTGGTTTTTAGACGGGACTTTAAAGCCCCAGGTAGGCCTTGCGCACGTGGTCGCTTTTCAGCAGGTCCTCGCAGCACCCTTCCAGGGCCAGGCGCCCGTTTTCCAGCACGCAGGCGCGGTCGGCTATTTCCAGGGTCTGACGCACGTTCTGCTCCACCAGCATGATGGTCTTGCCCTGGTCACGGAGCGACTTTATAATCTGGAAGACTTCGGCCACCAGCTTCGGCGCCAGCCCGTTGGAAGGCTCGTCGATGATACAGAGCTCGGGACGGGACATCAGCCCGCGCCCCATCGCCAGCATCTGCTGCTCGCCGCCGCTCAGGGTGCTGGATAGCTGCTTGGCCCGTTCTTTGAGCCGCGGGAACAGTCCGTAAACTTCCTTGAGCGTCTCTTTTTTGTGTTTCCAGGCGCGGCGGGAATATGCGCCCATCTCCAGGTTTTCTTGGATGGACATCTCCACGAAGAGCTTTCTGCCCTCCGGGATGTGGGAAATGCCCAGCTCTACGATGTCGTTAGGTGCCATGCCGTCCAGCCGCTTGCCGCGGAAGGTGATGGTGCCGGAAGAAGGCCTCATAATGCCGGATATCGTATGCATCAGGGTGGTTTTTCCGGCGCCGTTAGCGCCCACCAGTGCCAGTATTTCTCCCTCGTTGCATTTGAGGCAGACATCCCATAAAGCCTGGATTCTGCCGTAAAAAGCGCTTACGTTATTTACTTCCAGCATTGGACTGCTCTCCCAGGTAAACTTCTATGACCATCGGGCTGTTGACGATTTCCTGCGGTGTCCCCTCCGCTATCTTTTTACCGTAGTTCAATACGATAATTCTATCACAAACGTTCATGATAGCTTTCATCACGTGCTCTATCATGATGATGGTTATGCCTTTTTCTTGTCTTATCTGCCTGATGTCGTCCATCGCATCGCCCACTTCCGTCTGGTTCAGGCCGGCCATCAGCTCGTCGAGCAGCAGCAGCTCCGGTTTGGTGGCCAGCGCTCGGGCCATCTCCAGCCGCTTCTGATTGCCCAGTGTCAGGTCCTTCGCCGGCGAGTTTATGGCCTTCAGCCCCACGAATTCCAGCAGTTCCATGGCTTCTTTGGTGGCCTGGGCGCCGGACAGCCTTTCCTGGGAGCCGAACAGCGCCGCGATGCGCACGTTATCCAGCACGGACATATTCCCGAAGGTCTTAACCGTCTGGAAAGTCCGGGAGATGCCCAGCCGGCAGATTTGATGCGGCTTCATACCGGTGATATCCTGGCCTTTAAAGGTAATTACGCCGGATTTCGGCTTTAGTGACGCGGATATCAGATTGAACAAAGTGGTCTTGCCCGCCCCGTTAGGGCCGATAAGCCCGAGGATTTCCCTCTGGTCGACGTAAAAATCCACGTTATTTACGGCGGTTAGCCCGCCGAAATTGATGGTGACTTTTTCACCCTCTAGTAGGTGCACGTTTCTCTCCCTTAATGCGTTTCCATATACTCTGGACAAGCCCCATCAGCCCGTTGGGCAGGAACAGGATGGTGGCCACCAGGATAGAGCCGAATATAAGCATATAATAGCTTTTTAAGCTGCCCGTTGTTAATTCTTCCTGGATGTACGTAAACAGCACCGCCCCGATTACCGGCCCGTATATGCTCCCCATCCCGCCGAAGATAGCCATCAGCGCCGGACTGAAAGACATCATGGGGTTGAAAGCTATCCCCGGGTCTATGTACGTCATTTTCGTGGCCATGACCACGCCGGCGGCGCCCATGAAAATCGCGCTCACGGCAAAGGTGAGTATCTTTACCATGGTTACGTTGATGCCGGTGTGCGCCGCCGCCTCTTCGTTCTCGCCGATGCTTTGCAGCGCCAGCCCGTACTTGGACCTTTTTATGAGGAGAGCGGCAATCATGGTAACCACGAAGATGCCCATCATGTAGTAGTAAATGGCCTCGTTGCTCTGGAGAATCACGAACATGCCGCGGGTATTCCAAACGGTAATCTCAAGATAATGGATTACTTCCTTCATCAGCAATACGAGACCGAAGGTAAACATCGCAAAGAAGATGCCCTTCAGTCTTAAAGTTATTGCCCCCACGATGAAAGCAAGAATAAAACTGGCTGCTCCGCCTATAAAAATAACGAAGATAAGCGGCATTTTCTCCCCGAATAGCGCTGCCGCGTAAATGCCTACCCCGTAAAAAGCCGCTGATGCCAGGGATATATAGCCGGTGGTGCCGGAGAATATTGTCCAGGAGACCGCGATAACCATGTACAGTAAAAAGTAGGTGAACAGCGTAACCTGGTATGTCGGGCCGACGGTTGGCCATATTCCCAGAAACACCAGGACTGCCAGCGGTATTACTGCTGAAACTGCAAATTGTTTCCAGTTAATCTTGCTAAAGTCCATCTTTCTACTTCCCCATGAGACCTTTTGGCCGCACCAATAACAGAATAATAAATATTACATAATAGGAAGCGGTGGTCAAACCGGGCTGCCAGGATGATACGATGCTGCCGATAACGCCCAGGATAAAACCCCCTATAAAGCTGCCGGGGATGCTGCCCAGCCCTCCCAGCGTCACGACGACGATGGCGATGACGGTATATCCCAACCCCATGCTCGTCTGTATGGGATAACATATGCTGATAAGCGATCCGGCTATGCCGGCCATCGCCGCGCCGAATCCGAAACACAGCGCCAGCACATAGTTAATGTTAACGCCCATCAGACCTGCGGTAGCGGAGTCCTGGGCCGCCGCCCGGATAGCCTTACCGGTGCGGGTGCTGGTCAGGAACAAATAAAATATGATGCCGATGCCGATTGCAAATATGGCGGCGGCCAGCCGGTTCTGAAAGAAATCTGCCCCGAAGACACTGAAGCTCTTACTCAGATATGAATAGCTGTAGGGTGTTGAACCCCAGATAAGCACCGCTATGTTTTGAACGATGAAATATAAACCGAAGGCTGCCAGCATGGCATTGCTTTCAAAAATGCCCTGGTGAGCGGCTTTCATCCGTATGCCTGTGAAAACGGTCCGGTAAAGGATAAAACCCACGATGAACATAATAGGGCCGACAATTACCACGGTTAGCAGCGGATTAATGCTGTGCTGCTGCAGCCAGAACGTTAAAAAAGCCCCGAACATTAAAAATTCGCCGTGGGCTATGTTCAATACCTTCGCCACGCCGTATTGCAGGCTAAGCCCCATGGATACCAGCGAATAAATAGCGCCGATTAATAGACCGCCGATGAGGATATCAAGGAACTGTTCCATTATATTATCTCAATAACACTCGCTTATTATACGGTATACCGGCAGGCTGCCTGTAAGTCACACAAGATATCTCTTTACAGGATACCGTCGGGTCAAACCCGCTGTAAGACCTCCAGACAGCCTGCCAATTTTATGTTTCGTTTCTAACTGCTCTTATTTTTCTATAGCTAGGATTCCGGCCATAACGGCTTGGGGTAGATGAATGGCGCGGTGTTGTGTGAATCGTTATCGATGACTTCAAAGATACCGCTCTGCCACTGACCAATTTGGCCGTCGTAGCATTCCTGCGGTAATAGGCCGCCGCCCTTGCCGCCGTCAGCGCACTCCCACCATATCAGCCCCAGCGTAGTCTCGAACTTCTCTGTGGCCATCACATTCCTGACTGTGTCGCTGTCAAGGGTCCCGGCTTTTTCGATTGCCTTCCCCAGGAACTCGGCAACGCTGTAGTACACGATGCCGCCCCACCAGTCCATATTCGGCAGACCTACTTTGGCCATTGCTTTTTCCGCAAAAGCTGCGGCTGCGGGAGAACTCTTACTGTTCCAGGCGCCCTCGCCCACTACGCCTTCCAGGGCAGCGCCGAACGTCAGATTGAAGAACTCGAAGTTACAGCCCGGACCGATCAGCAGTACCTTCGGATTGAAGTCAAGCGCGATGGCGGTTTGCATCAGGAGTATATTCTGGTTCGGATAGGCGAACATGCAGAAGATATCCACGTTAGCCGCCTTGGCTTCTTTGACTATCGGGTCGAGGTCTGCGATTGTCGTCGGGATACTCTTGGCTTCCACGACGGTGATGCCGTTCAGCGCAAACTGGCCCTGGGCGGCAACGTTATATTCGGCGCCGTGCAGATCGTTCATGTAGCAGATATAAGCCGTCTTGGCGCCCTTTTCCACGCAGAGATCGACGAACATCGGTATCTGGAAATGGTTGGAGTAATTCAACGCTGAGAATACGTAAGGCATAGAAGCCAGCTTTGGCTCCAGCGTCGTGGCGCCGCCTTCGCCGCAGATCATAATCGTCTTGTATTTATTGGCGATGGGTGCCGCCGCGAAGAGCATGGCGGTACCGGTAGGCCCGAAAAGGAAATCTACATGCTCTTGCGTGCACAGCTTTTCTATGTTCCGCACGCAGGCGGCTGTGTCGCTGGCATCATCGTACTCGATTAATCTGATGGGTAGTTTCTTGCCGCCTACACTCAAGCCGCCGGCGGCGTTGACTTCATCTATCCACATCTTATACATGGGCGCGGCACCGTATTCCTGGAAACCGGCCTGCGGCCCGGTGATATCCCGGGAGGCTCCGATGAGGATTTCGGTTTTATTCGGGTCGAGCGGAGGGGTGGTGACCACTGGCGTTGTTGCCGCTGGTGTCGTTGCTACTGTTGTGGCTGCTGGTGTTGTTGTGGTCGTTCCATTATCGCAGCCGGGCAGGACAGGTAATATAAGCATTATACAAATAACAATCGGTAAAGCGAATTTACCTATTTTTTTGAACATTAGTGAACCTCCTGTTTTCGCATCGCAATAAGCCAGACCTTTTCCGTATTTTTAGTGCACATCACCTCCTGCTTCGGTCTCGTTATTTCCTTATTTGTAATTTCTATGAATTTATAGATAAATTCACCAATAAAATTCGGCTTGGTGACGGTTCTTGGACGCGTTTTTTAGCATTATACATAGTCAACAGGGCTATTTCCATCGTGCTAAAATCGTGTGTATTGAAATCGCTCTCAGACGATTTGCAAAACTGTATAATAATTGAGTAACGGTTGTCAAGTGATTTTGTATTGAACTAGGTATGGGGTAAAAAAAGAATTAATGGCCTTTACGGTAAACCAGGAGATAAAAAGACATGCCAGGTTAGTGGGGATAAAAAGAATAACGCGTGAAAAGCGCCGCAGGGTAGGGCGGCGTTGCCAATGGGGGTGGCTTTAAGTTGCGGCGGCGCGGTGGCGCGTCAGGCGGCTACCGGCTTCTTGGTCTGGCTGCCGCGCCGCTTCCAGCCGAGTGTCCCCAGCAAATCGCCGATTGCTTTGTCCTGGTTGGTTTCGCTTCTCAGCGGCAGGTCGGGGTCTACTCCGTACTTGATGCGGCGGCCCTCTCTCTTTTTGGTGACGTAACCGTCCGCTTCGAGGTCGTTAATGATGTTGCGGGTGGCTTTTTCGGTGATGCCTATGGCGGCGGATATATCCCGCGCGGTAATCCGGGGCTGCTGGGCAATCAAACATAATACCAGGGCATGATTGGTGAGGAATTTCCATCCCGGCATGTGATTACCTCCTTGCTTCAGCTGCCGTGTGGATTTATTGTTTTGACCTCTGACAATTATCCTGAAAAACTATTGACAATTTGTACCGGGGTTGTATAATTAATTTAGGAAATATTATTCCGGTATATTATAACAGGAATGTCAAGTTAGCACAAGCAATTAGCGAATCAAACGTTTAAAACGTATAGAACACAAAAAATATCGAAGGAGCGTTGAAAAAAATAAAAAGTGAAAACATCATCGGTGGCCGCCAAAAACCAACTCAGCCACGGACCTGAAAAAATCGTCACCCTCAGCTATGTCGCCGCTGAAGCTGAAGAGCCCCCCAGTAAATCCGTTATTTTAACCGGCCTGGAGGACGAGCCTCCCGGTAGACCAGCCACCGGTAAAGACCGGCTTTTCCGGAACGTGCCTGAAAGTTCCTGGAAAGACTGGAAATGGCAATTCCGCAATAGAATTGTCTCCGTTGACCAGTTGAAACAGCTGTTGCCCCTCTCCAGCGAGGAAGAAGCCCAAATCAGGACGGTTACCCGCCGTTATCCCCTCTCCATTACCCCGTACTATCTGTCGCTTATCGACCCCGCCAATCCCCGCGACCCCGTGCGTATGCAGTCGGTGCCCTGTATTGAGGAAATCACCCAGAGCGCCATGGGTATGGAAGACCCCCTCTCGGAAAAAGAAGACTCCGTCGTGCCCGGCATGGTGCACCGCTACCCGGATAGGGCCTTGATGGTGCTGACGGATATCTGCCCCATGCTCTGCCGCCATTGCACCCGCAAAAGGGAGTGGCGGCACGGCGGCTGGGTGCGCCCGGATAGTGAGATAGAGGCGATGCTGGACTACCTGCGCCGCCACACCGAGGTCAGAGACGTTATCCTCTCCGGTGGCGACCCCCTTACGCTTTCTACCAGCCACCTGGAGTCCATTATCTCCCGCATCAGGGCGATAGAGCATATCGATATTATCCGCATCGGCTCGCGCTTCCCGGTAGTGCTGCCGCAGCGCATTGACGCCGAGCTGTGTGATATGCTTTCCCGCCAGGGCCCCATATGGTTTAATTCCCACTTTAACCACCCCAACGAGGTGACCCCGGAAGCCGCCGCCGCCTGCGACCGCCTTTTGCGCGCCGGCGTGCCGGTGAACAACCAGACGGTGCTGCTCCGCGGCATCAACGATAGCGTGGAAATACAGACCCGGCTCTGCCACAAACTGCTGAAAGCCAAGGTGCGCCCTTACTACCTCTTCCAGTGTGATGAGGTGCAGGGCACGGAGCACCTGCGCACCTCGGTGGATGTGGGCATTAAAATTATTGAAGGTATGCGCGGGCACACCTCCGGTTTAGCCATACCCAACTTCGTCGTCGACCTGGTCCAGGGCGGCGGCAAAGTGCCCTTGCAGCCCAACTATGTTCTCGCCATGAATGAGGACGAGCTGCTGCTGAAAAACTATGAAGGAAAAGTGTTCCGTTACCGCAATCCCAATTCGCAGAAGAGCCGGTCAGAAACCGATGCCCCCCCGCCCGTGAGCGGCGTCGTCGAAAGTCTGCTGGCGGCTGCCGACCTGCCGGCGAAAGCTAAAGGAGAGGCTAATGCGGATCGGGTTATCATACGATCTTAAAGCCCTTCCTCAAGAAGGGATACAGCATCATGTCGCGGATGATGCTTTTGAAGAATATGATTCGCCTGAAACCGTAGACATCATTTCGGGTGCCATAGCAAAACAGGGACACCGTATCGTCCATCTGGGCGGCGGTGTCTCTTTTTTGGACGCCGTCCGCCGGGAAAAGGTGGACCTGGTCTTCAACATCTCGGAAGGCCGCGGCAGCTATCGCAGTCGGGAGGCCCAGGTGCCTTCCGTCCTGGAGATGCTCGGCATCCCCTACACCGGCTCGGACCCCCTGACTTTGGCCGTCTGCCTGGATAAAATCGTTACCAAGAAAATGGCGGCGCTGGAAGGCATTCCCACCCCCCGGTGGCTGCTCGCCGAAGCTGAAAATGAGCTTGATAAGCTGGACTGGACGGTCTTCCCTTTCCCGGCTATAATCAAGCCGGCCTGTGAAGGCTCCAGCAAAGGCATCCGCCTTACCTCGCTCGCGGAAAACCGGGCGGAGGCGGTTAAGGAGATGGGCAGGATTCTCCGGGAGTACCGCCAGCCGGTCATGGCCGAGGAGTTCATTGACGGGGACGAGGTCACCGTGGGCGTAATCGGCAACACGCCCGCTAAACTGGTGGGCATGATGCGCGTGCTGCCCCGTAATAAAGAAAAGCACTTTGTTTATTCCATTGAGGTCAAGCGGGACTACGTTAACCGGGTGGACTATGAGTCCCCGGTGCTTTTGCCCCGGCCGGTCCTGGACAAGCTGGAAGAGTACAGTCTTAAAGCTTTCAAGGGCCTGGGCTGCCGCGATGTCTCCCGGGTGGACTTCCGGGTGGGGCGGGACGGCGTGCCTTACTTTATCGAGATTAACCCCCTGCCGGGCATGGGAACGTACAGCGACCTCATTATCATGGCGCTGAAAATGGGCTGGACTCACGATGGCGTGATTACCGCGGTGCTGGACGCCGCGCTAAAGAGGTATCCGCAATGCCGGGACGCGTAGCCGTAGTCTATAATGAGCCGCAGCCGTCCGGCTATGACGCGCGGCACGAGGAAAAAGCCGTGCTGGGCGTTCTGGATGCCGTCAGCGCGGTGCAAGAAGCCCTGCGCGTCCTCGGCTATGAGGCGGCTCTCCTCCCCCTGCTGCCCCCTTTCGAGGAAGCCCGCAAAAAGCTGGCCGCTCTGGATGTGGACGTGGTCTTTAACCTCTTTGAGGGCTTTTGCGGCCAGCCGGAGACGGAAATACTGGTGCCGGAAACGCTTACGCAGCTCGGTATCCCTTTTACCGGCTGCCGTGCCGAGGTTTTAAGGCTGGCCCTGGACAAGGCCGGGGTCAAGGCCATTCTCCGGGAAAACGGTATCCCCACCCCGGATTTTCAGGTGATCGGCCCCTCCTCCCTGCATACCTTCCGGCTGCGTTTCCCCTGCATTGTTAAGCCGCGGGCGGAGGACGCTTCCCACGGCATTACCGCGGACAGCCTGGTCACGGATTTCACCTCGCTGGTAAGGCAGGTCAAAGAAATAACCGCCACCTTTCACGGCGGCTCATTGGTTGAGGAGTTCGTTACGGGGCGGGAGTTCAATGCCACGGTAATGGGCAATAACCGGGGGACCGTCCTGCCGGTCTCGGAAATCGTTTATTCGCTGGCGCCCGGTGTGCCGCGCATCCTCACCTTCGCCGCCAAGTGGGAGCCGGACAGCGTCTATTTCCAGGGCACCAAAGTTGTCTGCCCGGCGGAAGTCAGCGAGTCGGAGCGCCGCTACATCGCCGGCACGGCCCTCAGGGCTTTCAAGCTGGTGGTGGGTACCGGCTATGCCCGCGTGGACATGCGCATGGACGAGACCGGTACGCTCAATATTATAGAAATAAACCCCAACCCGGATATTTCCCCGGATACGGGCGCCGCCCGGCAGTCCGCGGCCGCCGGCATGACCTATGCGGAATTTATTAATAAAATCGTGAATATGGCGCTGGAGAAGGGTAAAAATGGCTGTGATAATCCGCCCCATGTCCGCCGGAGACAAGCCGGCGCTGATGCAGATACTGAAAAATACGCCCGAATTTAAACCGTTCGAGGTGGTCGTGGCCGAGGAGCTAATCGACTACTTTCTGGCCGACGGCGTAAAATCCGGGTACAATATTTTAATCGCCGAGGATGACGGGCAGGTGGCGGGCTATATCTGCTACGGGGAGACACCCTGCACCGTGGGCACTTGGGACATTTACTGGATTGCCGTTTCGCAGGTAAAAAGAGGCAGGGGCATCGGCAAGATGCTTTCCGCAACGGCGGAAGATATTATGAAACAGTCCAAAGGTAGGTTGGCATTTATTGAAACTTCCTCCACGCCGCTGTATGAAAACACGCGGCGGTTCTATATCGCCCGCGGCTACGGGCAGGTCGCCCGCATTCCTGATTTCTACCTGCCCGGGGATGATAAGCTCATCCTGCAAAAAAGGTTATAATAGGTAGTATAGGGAATATCCCGGTAAGGTATCGACGGGGAGGGATGTTTGCATAACTTCGTCATGACCTTCGTGCCGCTGTTCATCGTTATCGATGCCTTCGGCAACGTGCCTTTCGTGGCCACCATGGGAGAAGGCATGTCCCCCCGCGAGCAGCATAAAATGGTCAATTATGCCGTGCTGACCGCCACCGTGGTGGGGCTGGTCTTTCTTTTCTTCGGGCGGTTCATCCTGGACGTGCTTAATATCTCGCTGGGTTCCTTCGCCATCGCCGGCGGGGTTATCCTGCTGGTGCTTTCCATCCGGTATATGTCCACCGGCCACATGGTAAACGCCAGCAAAGAAGAGATGACCGCCGTCGTGCCCATCGGTACGCCGTTGACCGTCGGCCCCGCTACCATTACCACCCTGCTGCTGCTGGCGCTCCAGTACCCGCTCTACATGGTGCTGATATCCTTCGCTCTTAATATGATGGTTACCTGGGTAATCTTCTTTCTCAGCCAGAAGATTGCGCGGTTCATGGGGCAGGGTGGCCTAACAGCGGTTTCCCGGGTGTTCAGCCTGCTGCTGGCCGCCATCGCCGTGACCATGGTTATCACCGGGCTGGATTCGCTGGGGATAATTAAAACATCCGGCTAAAGACTATAAGGCGGCGCTGCTATGTTTCGTATCAGAAGAGTTTATGATGATGTCACCCCCGCCAACCAGCGCGCCATCGCGCAGGTGCAGTCCATACTTCACGCGCAGTTCCCCCTGCTGCCGGAAAAGGACATCGAAAAGCTGCCGGAGCAGCTCCGCGACCCCGTAAAATACCGCTTTCGCTCCATATTGTTCGTCGCCGAGGGCAGCAAGGGGCATATCGATGGCTTCGCCTTGCTTTTCCACGAGCCCACCCTGCATTTCTGCTACCTGGACTATCTCTCGGCGGCGCAGTACAAGACCGGCGGCGGCATCGGCGGGGCGCTTTACGAGCGACTCCGTGAAGAAGCCCTGGACCTGAACGCCATCGGCATTTTCTTTGAATGCCTCCCGGACGACCCCCGTTTAAGCCCCGACCCCGTTATCAGGAAGCAGAACGCCGCCCGGCTGCGCTTTTACGAAAGGTACGGCGCCCGGCCTTTTATCAATACCGCTTACGAGACCCCCCTCCGCCCCGGCGGTGATAACCCCCCTTTACTGGTCTATGACAGTCTCGGACTGGATATCCAGCTGCCCCGCGATACCGTGCGGGAGATTGTCCGCGCTATCCTGGAAAGGAAATACCAGGGCGTCTGTCCGCCGGAATATGTGACGATGGTGGTGGAGTCTTTTAAAGACGACCTCGCCCTTTTGCGTCCCCCCAAATACGTAAAAACGCCGCCGGTGCCCGTCAGCCGCGCCACCCGGGCGGACCGCCGCATTCGTCTTGTCATCAACGACCGCCACCACATCCATCACGTCGAGGAGCTGGGCTATGTGGAAGCGCCGGTCAGGATTAACGCTATCCTGGAGGAGCTGGATAAGACTACCCTCTTCCAGAAATTGCCTCCCCGCCACTTTTCTGAGAAACACATCCGGGAAGTGCACCGTTCCGGCTTCGTGGAATATCTGTATAAAGTCTGCACCAAGTTGGATGAGGAGACCGCCATCTACCCCTATGTATTCCCCATCCGCAACCGCACCCGCCCGCCGCGGGACCTGCCGTTGCGCGCTGGCTACTACTGTATTGACACCTTTACCCCGCTGACCGGCAATGCCTACCTGGCGGCCAAAAGAGCGGTGGACTGCGCCGTCACGGCCGCCAAGCAGCTTCTGGAAGGCTATCGCCTGGCTTACGCCCTGGTGCGCCCGCCCGGCCATCATGCGGAGTCCTCCGCCTACGGCGGTTTCTGCTATTTTAATTCGGCGGCCGTCGCCGCCAACCTGCTGAGCCAGTACGGCAAAGTGGCGGTGCTGGATGTGGACTATCACCACGGCAACGGCACCCAGGAGATATTCTATGAGCGCTCTGATGTCCTCACGATATCCATTCACGGCCACCCCCACTTTGCTTACCCTTATTTCAGCGGCTTTATCGGGGAGAAGGGCAGAGGAGAGGGCAGGGGATTTAACATAAATGTGCCTTTGCCGGAAGACACCGACGGCGAGGCGCACCGTAAGTCCCTGGAAGAAGTCCTGAAAAGGATATCCCGGTTCCGTCCCCGCTACCTCGTCGTCCCCCTGGGGTTGGATACCGCCCGGGAAGACCCCACCGGCAGTTGGTCATTGGATGTGGCCGACTTTGAGAAGATGGGTAAAATGATAGGGGAGATGCGGCTGCCTACTTTGGTCGTCCAGGAGGGCGGCTACGATACGCGGGTGCTGGGCGCCAATGCCCGCGCCTTTTTTACCGGATTGTGGGCCGGTGCTTACCAGAAGTAACGGTTGACGTTGAAAGGCGTTGTTCCGTTGGAATTTCGTCTTAGATGATAGCCCTCATTACTCTCGGCGTTGTCTTCGTGCTCATCGCGGTGCGGCAGGTCGGCCGCTTTAAGCTGCGTATCTGGCAGATCATGCTGGCCGGCGCGGTGGTGGTGCTGGCTGCCCGGCAGATAGCCCCGCTCGACGCTTTAAAGGCCGTCAACGTCGATGTTATGCTCTTTCTCTTCGGCGTTTTCATCATCGGGCAGGCGCTGGAGGAAAGCGGCTACCTGGGCCACCTGGCGGACCGGCTGTTCCGGCGGGCGCATTCCCTGAAAACGCTGGTGCTTTTTATTCTGCTGGCCATGGGACTGCTCTCGGCGCTGCTGCTGAACGACACCCTGGCGGTTATCGGCACGCCGGTGGTGCTTTCGCTGGCGGCCAGGAGCAATATACGGCCCAAAGTCCTGCTGCTTTCCCTGGCTTTCGCCGTGACCATCGGCAGCGTCATGAGCCCCATCGGCAACCCGCAGAACCTGCTCATCGCCCTCCACGGCGGCGTGCCCAACCCCTTCGTGACTTTCCTGGAATATCTGCTGGCGCCCACCCTGGTGAATCTCTTTATCGCCTACCTGCTGCTGCGGCTTTACTACCGTAAAGAGTTTAACGGCATTCTCCCGGAGCGCTCCGCCGCGGCGATTAAAGACCCCCGGCTGGCGAATGTAGCCAGGGTTTCCCTGGTATTGCTGGTCATGCTGATTGTCGCCAGGATTGTCGTGGTGCTGGTGGGGTGGGATATTGACTTCCGGCTGACCTATATCGCTTTGGTGGCGGCGCTGCCGGTTATCTTTTATCTCCCCCGAAAGCCCCGCCTGCTGTTGCGCATTGACTGGTCGACCCTGGTTTTTTTCGCCGCCATGTTCGTGCTGATGCAGAGCGTCTGGGACTCCGGCTATTTCCAGCGGGCTATCGCCGCCGCCAACGTGGACCTTGCCTCCACCGGCATGATAATGGGAGTGAGCATCGTCCTCAGCCAGTTTCTCTCCAACGTGCCGCTGGTGGCTTTATACCTGCCGGTGCTGACGCAGGCGGGAGCGACCACGTCCGGCATGATGGCCCTGGCGGCGGGCAGCACTATCGCCGGCAACCTCACCATACTGGGAGCGGCCAGCAACGTGATTATCATCCAGAACGCGGAAAAGAAGGGCGGCGCTACCATCGGTTTCCTGGAGTTCGTGAAAATAGGGGCGCCCCTGACCCTGCTGAACGCGGCGGTTTACTGGCTGTTCCTGAAGTTGTTTTAGCCGTGCGGCCGGCCCGTTTATCTCGGGCTATTTTATACGCTTCAGGTATTTTACCCTGGCGGCGACGGCGCTGGTGGCCTCGGTCCGGCAGGTGCATTTCAGCAGGTCGCGGGAAAGCTTTTCGTCGCCGATGACGTCGTTTACCCAGTTGGAGAAGTCGGTCTTCTCCGCGTTGGCGTGGTACTGGAAAACGTCGTCCGTCATCTGCTTGAGGGCTTCTTGGAGCTCTTCGAGGTTTTTCAGGTATCTGCCGTCGTGGCACCAGAAACGTTTTTCTACCGGCACATCTCCGAGTATCGCTGCCTTAACCTGAACTGTCATCCTGGCCATAATTGTCACCTCCTGAGCCGGTATTTCCGCGCTGGAAGTCAGCGGAGTGTACTTAAGTAGTATTTTAGCACCATTTGTGCTATTTGCAAGTGCCCGGATACTGCCGCGTGGTGGCAGGCGCAATAATGATTTTATATACAATACGCGGGTGGTGTCAATAGCCTTTTAGTCGATGCCTGCCGCGTTCGCAGCCGACGGTGTATTGACGGCAATATAGCTTCCATAATAAAATAAAAAAGTCTCTCCGGTGTGGGTATACCCGGGTTCCCCATTATGTGCGTTCGGCGGTAAAAGCCGTACGCGGGCTGTTGTGTTTAAAACCGGGAATCGGTTGAAAGCTGGTAACCATTAGTTGTTGAATCTCACGGAAGCCCTGGAAGCTGTATTGAGTCATATTGGTGTGCTGGATGTAGAGGAAAAAGCGCTTTTACGGTGCGCCGGCCGGGTAAGCGCGGAGAATATCCGCTCTGAATACAATCTGCCGATGCTCCCCGCCGCCCGCCTGGACGGCTACGCTGTCAGGACGGAAGATATCGCCGGTGCCGGGCAGGAAAGCCCGGTTACTTTGCGTATCATCGGTACGGCCCGGGCCGGCGTGCGCCCGAAGCAGCACGTTAAGCCGGGGACGGCCATGCGCATTATGACCGGCTCCGTCTTGCCGCCGGGGGCGGACGGCGTGGTGCGCTTTGAAGACACGGACGAGCCCGGCGATAAAAACGGCCCCAATGCCGGCAGTCCTTCACAGGTAAAAATTTTCGTTTCGGCTGAATCGGGCGCCAATATCAGCCCCGCCGGCAGCATGGTAAAACGGGGCGCTCTGGTGTTGCCCCAAGGCAAAAGCATCGGCCCCGCCCAAATTTCCGCCCTGGCCGCTATCGGTAAAGCTAGAGTCAGGGTCGTCCGCCGGCCCCGCGTTGCCATTATCGCCACCGGCGATGAGCTGATAAGCCTGCAAAAGGCGATATCCCCGGGCAAGACCTATAACAGCAATGCCGCCGCTATCTCTGCCCTGGTTACCCACTACGGCGGCCTGCCGCTGGTGCTGGGCATCGCCCGCGATAACGAGGCGTCGCTGCTGGCTAAAATCCGGCGGGCCGTGACCGCGGACGCCGTTATCACCTCCGGCGGCGTCTCTATGGGCGACTACGACCTCGTGCGGCTGGTGATAGCTAAACTGGGTAACGTCGTTTTTTCCCGACTCAATATGGGCCCCGGCCGGTCTTTTACCTTTGGCCTTATCGACCGCCCCCCGGGCGGCGGCCAAAGCACGCCGCTGCCGGTATTCGGTCTTTCCGGCCCCCCCGCCGGCTGCCTGAACAACTTTGAAACGCTGGTCCGCCCCGCCCTGCTGAAAATGATGGGCTTTACCGCTTTAGTCCACCCCGCCGTGGCCGCCGTAGCCGGTGATGCTGCCGGCGTCAAGCCGCTAGACTTCGTAAAATGGTCGCGCCTGGCCCGTGTGGATGGTGAATATCGCGTGCTGCTGAACGGCCCGGATAAGGCCGGCATGTTGGCCCAGATGGCCGCCGCCAACTCTCTGACGATTGTTCCCGCCGGCGCTGAGGTGCATCCCGGTGACAGCATCGAGGTATGGCCGCTGGACTGGTCCCGGGACTGAATTAAGGCAGTTCGGCAAGCTGGCGCCGCGCTTCGCTTTCTACCGTCTTGATAACCTGCTGGAGCGGCAGGTGCCTCTCCCCGGCGATGCGGCGGCAGTCTTCGTACTCCGGCGTGACCGCCAGCCAGTCCTTGAAGCGCTTTACCTTTACCGCCGCGCGGCCTAAGCTGGTGTCTATCTCCGCTATCGTTCTCTGGGCGGTGTGCCGCCCGATGCGCCGGCTGCGTACGCCCAGCGTGGTGGTCTCGCGCATGATTATTCCGGTGATGTCGTCTTCTATTGCCGCGGCGCAAAGGACGCAAAGCATGGTCGCCGGCCGGTTTTTCTTCATCTGTATCGGCATGAACCAGACATCGGCCGCTTTGGCTTCAAAGAGCACCTCCATCAGGTACCCGTATATTTGCGGGTTCATATCGTCGATATTGGTCTCCAGCTGCACCATTTCCTGGCCGTCCCCGGCGTTTTCCGTCTCTTCCCCCAGCCACACCCGCACCACGTTGGGCCAGCCGGCAAACTGCTTGTTGCCGGCGCCGTAGCCTATCTTCTCCGGTTTCATGCTCGGCCGGCGGTAGGCCGCGGCCAGTGATGTGATTAGTACCGCCCCCGTGGGCGTCAGCAGCTCTCCGGGTGATGTATCGGAGGCAGGCGCATCGGCCAGGGGCGCTTTGGCGTCGGCGAGTATTTGCAGCGTGGCTGGTGCCGGGACCGGCAAAATACCATGCGCGGTCTTGACCGTGCCGCTGCCGGTCGCCAGGGGTGAAGCATAGACCCGGTCTATCCCCAGGGCTTCCAGGGCTAATAAGGTGCCGACGATATCGACGATGGTATCTATGGCGCCGAGCTCATGGAAATGTACCTCTTCCAGGGGGATGTTGTGAATGCCGGCTTCCACCGTGCCGAGCTTGCGGAAAATCTCGCCGCTTTTCTTTTTTACGTTTTCGGAAATATCGCTGTTGTCGATGATGCGCAGGATTTCACTCAGGCCGCGGTGAGAGGCTGACGGCGCGTGCCCGGTTTCGTGACTGTGCTCATGCCCGTGCCCGTGTTCATGTCCGTGTTCGTGCTCATGCCCGTGTTCTTCCTCGATAATTACGTCGAACTTGGTGGCGGTGATGGAAGACCGCATGACTTTTTCCGCGGTCAGCCGGAAACCCGGTAAGTTCAGGCCGGCCAGCCCCTTTTTCAGTGCCTCGAAGTCCAGTCCCGCGTCCAGCAGCGACCCGATAAGCATATCGCCGCTGCACCCGGAAAAACAATCGAAATATGCTGCTCTGCTCATTTTTCCCCTTTATTTCCGTCCGTCTTCAAGACCTCGTTCATGCTGCCCGTGCGGTAGCCCGCCAGGTCCAGGGTGACGTATTTATAGCCCAGCCCCTTGATGCGGGTGACTATTTCCCGCCGGGTGTCCTCCCGGAGGAGCCGGGCCATGTCCGGTGGCGTCACCTCTATCCGGGCGGTATCGCCGTGGTGGCGGAGGCGCAGTTCGCCCAGTCCCAGGCCGCGCAGATATTTTTCTCCCCGGGCTATTCTGCCGATGGTTTCCGTGGTGACGGGGGTGCCGTAGGGGATGCGGGTGGCCAGGCAGGGCGCGGCCGGTTTATCCCAGGTGGGCAGTCCCCGGTCGCGGGAAAGCTGGCGTATCTCTGCCTTGGTTAGCCCGGCTTCCAGCAGCGGGCTGCGTACCCCGGCCTCCGCCAGCGCCTTCCTTCCCGGTCGGTAATCGGTGGTGTCGTCGGCGTTGGTCCCGTCGATGACATAGTCGAGTCCCTCCCCCGCGGCGGTGTTTTTCAGTGCCTTGAATATTTCCTTTTTACAGTAATAGCAGCGTTCCGGCGGGTTGGCGGTGAAGTCCGGGTTTTCCATCTCTTTACCCTGGATAATCTTGAAGCGCAGGCCCGAATTCCGTGCCAGCGCCGCCGCTTCCTCTTTTTCCTCGGTGGTGATTACCGGGGAGTCTACGAAGACCGCCAGCGATTTTGCCCCCAGCACCTCGTGCGCCGTGACCGCCAGGAAGGTGCTGTCCACGCCGCCCGAGTAGGCGGTGAGCGCCGACCCCATTTCGCGCAGGCTCTTTTTCAGGCGCTCGAGTTTTGTATCCGTGGCGGTTTCAGCCTTGGGCATCGCCGTTCTCTTTAAGATTTATCAGCCCGGCCAGGTAGCCGGCGCCGAAGCCGTTGTCTATATTGACCACGGCCACGCCGGGGGCGCAGCTGTTGAGCATTGCCAGCAAGGCGGCCAGGCCGTTGAAGCTGGCCCCGTAGCCGACGCTGGTAGGCACGGCGATGACCGGCACGGCTACCAGTCCCCCTATGACGCTGGGCAGCGCCCCTTCCATCCCCGCCGCTACCACCAGCACTTTGGCCCGCGTTATTCCGGGCAGCTTGTCCAGCAGCCGGTGCAGGCCGGCCACGCCCACGTCGTAAATTCTTTCCACCTCGTTGCCCATCAGTTCCGCCGTGACCGCCGCCTCCTCGGCCACCGGGATATCGGAGGTGCCGCCGGTAACCACGGTCACTCCCGGTTTCCCGGGCGCGTTGCGGCGGTTGAGCACTATGGTCCGTGCCGCCGGGTTATAGACGGCCTCCGGTATTTTTTGCTTTACCGATTCATAAGCCGCCGTGGTGGCGTGCGTTACCAGCACCTTGTCCGAATGCGCCGCCAGCCGCTCGGTGATGGCGGTTATCTGTTCCGCCGTCTTGCCCCGCCCCATGACTACTTCCGGGAATCCCGTGCGCATGTGGCGGTGATGGTCTATTTTGGCGTAACCCATCTCCTCGTAGGGTAAAACACTCAGCTCGCGTAAGGCTTCCTCGGTGGATATTTCACCGGCTTTGACCTTGTCCAGCGTGCGTACCAGCCATTCGCGGATGGCCGGCGTTTCTTTTTGATTTTTGTTCTCGTTCATTTTTTTGGACCTTAAAGCATATGCGCGGAATTTGGGAGTTTTCCGTTAATCGGGGCCTTTAAAGTTATTCTATCTGAATATCTGTTCATAAACAAGCATGTTTCATTACCGGATTCAGCATACGGCGGATTATTCGCCCGGGTGGAAACGGCCCGGGAAAAAGCCGGATATGCCGGCCCCCGCGCGGAATGTCCGCTGTGTCCGGAAAGATTGACGAAGCCTTGAGAGTGAGGCATAATATTTATGGTACAAGGTTTAGTACTACCTATATCATTTTAATGAAAGGAGAGGAATGATAAAACAAGGGTCCAGGGTAAAAATAATCGGTGGCGAGCATGTCGGCAAGATAGGCGTCGTGGTAGCTAAGGCGCCGGGAGCCGGTAAGGCCGCTATCTGGAACATCGCGATAGAGGGTAAGGGGCAGACCCGTGCGGAAGAAAAAGACCTGGAAGCTGTCTCCTGATCCCCGTTATCACGTCACACATTACCGTAAATGAACGGTTAACAATCCGTTAGCAAAACCCTGAAAAGAAACCCCCTGTCCGGCTGATTCAGCCTCAAAACAGGGGGTTATTTTTATTTTGGTAGCCCGCAGTGGAAGCATTCCGAACTTTTCTTCGAAAAGAAGGAACTTATCCCAAGCTTGCAGCGGTTACTGCCTTTGCCTCAATGATATAAAAAATAATACTCGTTTGGGGTCCAGGAAGTCCCGGGTTGACAACCGCCCTCCTGATTGCTAAAATAAGTAGAACATTAGTTCTGCCATTCTTATAGGAGGACGGCTGTGGACAGATTGAATACTCTGGTGGCGGCGGCGCGGTTTGATATTTGTGGTTGCGGCCGCGATACTTCCGCTGCAAAGTCTCCTCTTGGTTTGATCTATCATGCTGCGCTGCCCGGCGGCGGCTGTATACCGCTGCTCAAGGTGCTCCTGACAAATTTCTGTGTCAACGATTGCGCTTACTGCGTAAATCAGATCGGTCGCGACATTCCCCGTTGCTCTTTCCAATCCGAAGAGCTGTCCAGGCTGTTTATGGAGATGCAGGGCAAAAATCTGGTACAGGGGTTATTTCTTAGCTCCGGTATCGGCACTGACGCTTCCCGCACTATGGAAGCCATGATAAAGGTCGTGGAAATCCTGCGTCACCGTTACGGATTTCGGGGATACATTCATCTCAAGATTTTACCCGGGGCCCGTTTTGACTGCGTCGAAGCCGCTTGCAGGTTAGCCAGCCGTGTTTCCATTAATATAGAAGCACCGACTGTCCGCCATCTTGCCAGATTAAGCCACAAGAAAGACTTGCAGCATGGCATTCTGGAACGTATGAGCTGGGTCAAAGAGATTATTTCCAAAAATGAGACACTGGTACCTTCGGGGCAGACGACCCAGTTTGTCGTGGGGGCAGCCGGTGAAACAGACTTAGATATTTTACACGCTACCTGGGAGCTTTATAAAAAGAATGGTTTAAGGAGGATTTATTTTAGTGCTTTCCGCCCTGTAAGTAACTCGCTGCTGGAGGGGGTTAAACCCGCGTCGCCATTACGGGAACATCGGCTATACCAGATGGACTGGCTGCTCCGTATTTATGGTTTCTCCCCAGACGAGGTGGGGCTGGCTCTGGATAGTAACGGTAGTCTTTCTCTCGGTAAAGACCCCAAACTGACTATTGCACGGAAACAACCTTGGCTTTTTCCTTTTGACCTGAATAAAGCCGCTTATGAGGAACTTATCCGCGTACCAGGTATTGGCCCGGCATCAGCCAAAAGAATCGTCGAAACTCGCCTCGGAAGCAGCATCTCTTCAATACAACAACTCAAAAAAATGGGGGTTGCCACCAACCGGGCGCTTCCGTTTATCTGGTTCAAAGGCATACTTGACTATGAGAAACAGCTATCGTTTATATCCCAGGTTGATAAAGAAAGTCAGGCGCCATCGCCTTTACCCAAAGCTCAGATATCTAACTCAACTCTGGGTATACTTTTAGGAAGGCCAAGGGAAGGTTAATGAAAAGACTCCACCCGGCCGGTCTGGCTTGTAATATCGGGGAATTCCAGGTATCGTGCTCTTTGGTGGATTACATTGACTATTTACCTTCAAAGCCTATATATTTGAAGTCTCATTTGAACATGAGAATGGAGAAAAAACCAACTAAAGGGTAATGATATTTCCGAATCTATGCGAGATACCTAATGTGTGGTAATACTATTACCAGAATTGGTAGCGCATACGGGATTCGAACCCGTGATCTCGTCCTTGAGAGGGACGCGTCCTAGGCCGCTAGACGAATGCGCCCTGTGGTCTCACCGCCGCCCGCCCCTGAACCGGTTTGTCTTTAAACGCTCCTTTGGAGCAGGCGCCGCCTATTATTATTGCTTTTTTCCGTAGAGAGAGTCAAGTTGCCGCCGTACTTTCCGGGGTCGCGGCGGCTTGATGCCGTTGAAGCAGTCATTGTAGGAATAGGGGACTGGCTGGCGAGCCAGGATTCGAACCTGGGCTAAAGGATCCAAAGTCCTCTGTGCTACCACTACACAACTCGCCAAAGACCTTCAGAATTATAGCATTTAGCTGTACCGCTGGCAATTATCAAACCTGCCCCCCATATCCCCCCATTATATTTCCCCTATGTTTCTTTATGCTTTATTTACGTAATGTTTATCAGCCCTTAATGCTCTTTATGCTGCTTTTTATATCAGGGCGGTAGGATTAGTGAGGATAAGTTAAGTCAAGCCAACGGCGATTCCCCGGGTGGGGCAGCTGAAAGAAATGGAGTAAAATGCAGAACTTCGTACTCACGGGAAAAGCTAAAACGGTCTTTCGTCTTATCGAGCTTAAAGCCAAACAGGAAGCAGCAGACAAACGCAGGAAACTGGAGGCGAAGGGTAAGAAATAGGCCGGCGGCGGCCGGCTGAAATCAGTCTTTCCTGAACTTGGATTTTAGCGCGTTGGCCGCCTGCATCTGGTCGAATTCTTCCTGGCTCAGCGGTTCGCAGTATATCAGCACATTATCCTGTATCTTCATTTTAAACAATTCGTGACAGCCCCAGCACCGGCGCGGCCCTTCGTAACTGTCTCCCACGAAAGAAAACTTGCTTTCCGCCCCGCATTTGGGGCATTTCATACTGAACATCGGTGATTATTCCTTTCCGTCCCTCGCCGGACGCCGTCCCTTTTCCGCGGTTATTGCTTCAAATTGTACCACTTATTCCTGCCTGGCAACAGTCGGCGCCGTATGCTGCGGCCTGGTGTTTCACGGCATGGGGAAGTAGCGGTTGAACAGCCAGAAAAGCGCCGGAATGGACGCGATGGAAAAGATGAAGCTGGAAAAGACGAACTGGTTGGCTATCGTCTTGTTGCCCTGGCCGCGCTCCGCCAGGATGGGGACGGTGGTCACCGGCGGCACGGCGCTTTGCAGGAACAGGATAAGCGCGATGCCGTAAACCGGCTTGATGATTACCAGCAGTCCCAGGAAGGCCAGCGGAAAAACGATGTTCTTGATGGCTAGGAACTTTATTATCTCTTTCAGGTAGAACTTGCCCCGCTGTTTGAAGTCCAGGTATAGGCTCCCTCCCAGGATAATCATTATGAGCGGCATGGCCATCCCGCCCAGGATGCTCAGGATGTCCCGCGCGAAGTCCGGCAGATAATTGCCGGTACGGAATAGCTGTACGATTACCGCCAGCGCCGTGGCTATCAGGATGGGATTGAAAACCCGGTTCCAGGCTATCTTGTTCTCCCGCATTTTGCTCCGGAAAAACAGGTGATAGGTGCTGAAAAACATCACCGGGTGCAGCATGATGAAGATATATAGCTGCGGCAGGTATTCGGAGCTGTTCCCGAACACCCCGCTGATGATGATTAGCGGGAAAAACAGCCCGTTCTGGTAAAACAGGCTCATGGCGAACTCGCCGCGGGTCTCTTTGGCGGAAAAGAACATCGTTACCAGGGAAAGCGCCAGCGATATCGCCGCGAATCCCGCCCACCACAGCGGCAGTTGCCACCAGTCCGGCAGCGTATCCGGCGTGAAGGTGGATATGATGCTGGAAAACACCAGGCAGGGCAGGGCTATGTCTATGGCCAGGCGGGACAGGAAGCTTAAGACGTTTTCCGGCACGATGCCCCGGCGCGATATCCAGAACCCGATTAACCCGATGCCCAGCAGCACCAGCACCGACTGCAGTACCACGACGAATATATGCACTGCTGTATTATACCATCCATTTTCAGCGGCATGTCATTGCAAGAGGCGAAGCGACGTGCCTGCACGCCGAAGTGCGCTGCGGCACGCAGGCGCGGCAATCTCAACCTTTGTTATTGCTTGATTTCATCTCAGCGCGGGCTTTAGTTCCGGTCCACTCGTGGACTGCCATCTATCGTCCCTCTCCCTGCCGGTGGGGAGAGGCTTGTCCGCCGGAGCTTTAGCGCAGGTGGGGATAAGAGGGAAAGGGGTTAGTTCTCCTTAAACTGCTCCCTGCCTGTCCTCCCGCTCACCCTGAGCCTGTCGAAGGGTCCGGCGCAGCCGTGCCCCGTATGACCATCGGGGGCTGGAATCCATATACAGTTTACATAAACAAACGGATGGAAAACTGTCTCCGGGCGCATGCCCTTACCAAATTAGAAAATACGGGGACTGGTGCCGAAGGCCGGACTCGAACCGGCACGAGAGTTACCCCCCAACGGTTTTTGAGACCGCCGCGTCTGCCATTCCGCCACTTCGGCGCAGCTATTTTATTCTAGGTTAAAACCGCCCCCAGCGCAAGCGTCCGCTCCCCTTGATTTAGAGCTTGGGATTTAGCGCTTCCCCCCTCCCATTTACATAAATAGCCATTATTGCTAAAATGACGTGTAGGCATTTTTATTTCCCCGGATTCCCGGATTATCCGGTAATGATTCATTGAACGGAGAAAGTGCATGGCAGAGAAGTATAACCCGCAGGAAATTGAAAAGAAGTGGCAGCAGAAATGGGCTGATGACCGTCTTTATGAGGTCAAGGACAATGACCAGCGCCCCAAGTGGTATGCCCTTACCATGTTTCCTTATACTTCCGGTGACCTCCACATCGGCCACTGGTACGCCATGGCGCCTTCGGATGTGCTGGCGCGCTACCGGCGTATGCGGGGCTTCAATGTGCTCCACCCCATGGGCTTTGACGCCTTCGGCCTGCCGGCGGAAAACGCCGCTATCCGGCGGGGCATCCACCCTTACAAATGGACGATGCAGAATATCGATAATATGCGCCGCCAGCTCAAGAGCATCGGCGCTATCTATGACTGGTCACGGGAGGTGATTACCTGCCAGCCGGAATACTATAAGTGGACCCAGTGGTTCTTTATCAAGCTGTTTGAAAAAGGGCTGGCCTACCGCGCCGCCGCGCCGGTGAACTGGTGCCCCCAGTGCCAGGTGGTGCTCGCCAACGAGCAGGTGGTGGACGGCAAGTGCTGGCGCTGCGATGCCGAGGTCATCAAGCGCGACCTTGAGCAGTGGCTTTTGCGCATCACTTCCTACGCCGATGAGCTGTTGGAGTTCGATGGTATCGACTGGCCGGAGCGCATTAAAATCATGCAGCGCAACTGGATTGGTAAAAGCCAGGGCACGGAGATTTCCTTCGGCCTGGACCACCCGGGCGTTAAGGAAAAGGAGATACGTGTCTTCACCACCCGCCCGGATACCGCCTTCGGCGTTACCTTCATGGTGCTGGCGCCGGAACACCACCTGGTGGAAAAGTTGACTGCCCCGGCCAAAAAAGCGGAGGTGGAGGAATACATTAAAAAAGCCCGTCGCCAGACGGAAATCGAGCGCCAGTCCACGGAAAAAGAGAAGGACGGCGTTTTCACCGGGGCCTATTGCGTCAACCGCCTTAACGGCGCCAAGGTGCCCATCTGGATTGCGGACTATGTTCTGGCCAGCTACGGCACCGGCGCGGTGATGGCCGTTCCCGCCCATGATGAGCGCGACTTCGCTTTCGCTAAAAAATATGATATCCCCGTCAATGTCGTTATCGCCCCGCCGGACTGGGATGGCGCCGCCCTTGAGGCCGCCTATACTGAGCCGGGTATCATGGTGAACTCCGGCAAATTCAACGGTCTGCCCAGCGGGCAGGGCATGGAGGCGGTCTCCTCTTTCCTGGAGGAAAAGGAGTGGGGCCAGCGTACCACCAGCTACAAGCTGCGCGACTGGCTAATATCGCGGCAGCGCTATTGGGGCGCGCCCATTCCCATGATTCACTGCAAGAAATGCGGCATCGTCCCCGTGCCGGAAAAAGACCTGCCGGTGCTGCTGCCGGAGGACGCTGAATTCCGTCCCACCGGCGAATCGCCGCTGAAGTACAACGAAAGCTTCGTGAATACCACCTGTCCCCGCTGCAAGTCCGCCGCCACCCGCGAGACGGACACTATCGACGGCTTTCTCTGTTCCTGCTGGTACATGCTGCGTTACACCAGCCCGGGTGAGCAGGGCGCCGCTTTTGACCGGGATAAGGTCAAGTACTGGCTGCCGGTGGACTTCTATACCGGCGGCGCTGAGCACGCCGTGATGCACCTGCTTTACACTCGCTTCTTCACCAAGGCCATCCGGGACATGGGTATTATTGATTTCGGCGAGCCGTTTTTAAAGCTGTTTAACCAGGGCATTATCATCCACGACCACCAGCGCATGAGCAAGTCCCGCGGCAACGTGGTCAACCCGGATGATTACGTGGCGGCGCTGGGGGTGGACACGGTGCGCGCCTACATGATGTTCATCGCTCCCTGGGAGCAGGGCGGTGAGTGGGACGATAGCGGTATCAGCGGCGTCAGCCGCTGGCTGAACCGGGTTTGGAACCTGGCCGCGGATCCCTATCTGCCTTTCGGCAACAGCCGCCAGGGTGACGCCGACCTCCTGCGCATGGCCCACCAGACCATTAAAAAAGTGACCGAGGATATCGAGAAGATACGCCTGAACACTATGGTGGCGGCACTGATGGAGTTCACTAATTACCTGGGCAAGGTCAAAGAGGCCGCCAACGTTACCAGGGAAGCCTGGAGCTTCGCCCTGAGGTCCCTGCTGCTGCTCCTGGCGCCGACAGCCCCCCACCTGGCCGAGGAGCTCTGGCAGGTAAATGGCAGCAAGTACAGCATTCACAACTACAGCTGGCCTAAATGGGAAGAAGCCCTGGTCGCCACTGATGATTTCACCCTGGTGGTGCAGGTGAACGGCAAAGTCCGCGAGCGGCTCAAGACGCTGGTCTCTGTTACGGAAACAGAAGCCATAGAGCTGGCTAAAGGCATGGAGAAAGTCAAACCCTTCCTGAAAGGGAAAGAGGTGGTCAAAGCCATCTACGTCCCGGGCAAACTGGTCAATATCGTCGTAAAATAAGGACTCTCTCGGCATCCCCGTACTTGATACGGGGTGAGGGTGAAACAAGACCTGATTATTAAAATGGGTAATAATGACCACCCTGGTAAGAACCACGCACCCGCTCACCCTGAGTGAGCGACCTTGTCGCCATCCCGCACCGATTCGTACCTCATCCGGTGTCCCGTATGACCATAGGGAATCGGGACATGACGCAGGAATCGGGACCTGTCGAAGGGTAAGCGGCAGCCTCGTCCCTTCCTCTCCCTCGATGGGAGAGGCCAAGTGAGGGTGGAACTAAAGTATTAATATAAGGACTGAACTAACATGAAAATAGCGTTCATCGGCGGCGGCAACATGGGCGAGGCTATCCTCCGCGCCATGCTGGAAAAAAAGCTTTGCCTCCCCGCCGCCGTCGCCGTTAGTGACGTTAGCGCCCCCCGCCGGGAATTTTTATCAGAACGTTACGGCGTCTTCGTCACCGCCGATAATAAAGAGGCGATACGGGATAAAGAAATTATCGTCCTGGCGGTCAAGCCTCAGCAGATAAATGATGTCTTCACCCACCTCAAAGGCGCTTTGTCGCCGGAGCAGTTGGTGGTTTCCATCGCCGCCGGCATCAGCCTGGATGTTATCACCCGGGGTCTGGCCCACCGCCGCGTGGTGCGCGCTATGCCCAACACCCCCGCCCAGATAGGGCTGGGTATCAGCGGCTGGACGGCCGCCCCGGAAGTCACCGCGGCGCAAAAAGATGCGGCGCGCCTGCTCCTTTCGGCTATGGGTACGGAAATCTATTTTGATGATGAAAAATACCTGGACATGGTCACCGCCGTCAGCGGCAGCGGCCCGGCCTATCTCTATCTTTTCGCGGAGTCGCTTATTGATGCCGCGGTTGACCTGGGCTTGAGCCGTGAAGACGCGCGGTCGCTGGTCCTGCAAACTATACTTGGCGCTGCCAGCCTGATGGTAAAGTCGGATAAAGCCCCCGCCGAGCTGCGTAAAGACGTTACCTCTAAAGGCGGCACCACGGAGCGCGCTCTCCAGGTCTTTGAAGAAAGCCATCTCGCCGCCATCGTCGGCCGGGCGGTAAGCGCCGCCTGCGCCCGGGCTAAGGAGCTTGGCCGGGGCTAGTCGCTTTTCCCCGCCCCCCGCCGTTAAATAAATCGCGTGAACACCGTAATATTTGACCTGGATGATACCCTCCTGGATTCCTATGGTGCCCGCGTGCGGTCGCTGGCCGCGGTTTTCACAAAGGCGGGTGTCACCGGTTTGACCGCGGACGCCTTCCTGCGCGGGTTGCGGGGCGCGCCGTTCAACCGGTCCCTGGAAGAATTGAGACAGTCCCGGGGGCTGGAGGCCGACCTTTTTATCAGCTACCGGCGCGCCTATTGGCTGGCCGGGCCCGGACACGTTAGCCTCTACCCCGGCGTCCGTGAAATGCTGGATAACCTTAAGTCCGCGGGCTGCCGCCTGGGTATCGTCACCAATAAAGGCCGCCATTTCGACTTTGAAGGGCGGTGCGTCGGCTGTCTGGATGAGCTGGAAGAGGTAGGCATCGCCCGCCTGTTTGACACAATCATAGGTTTTGAAGATGTCACCGACCAGAAACCCCACCCCCTGGGCATTAATCTGGCCTTGCGTAATCTTCACGCCGCCCCGCCGGATGCTTTAGTTGTTGGGGACAGCCCGGTTGACATAATGGCAGCCAAGTCGGCGGGATGCCGGAGTTGCCGCGCCCTCTGGGGCATCGCGCCGGACGCGGAGGATGATGCTTGCCCGCCGCCGGACTTTACCGCCGCCGCGCCCGGTGATGTTGTCCGTATCCTGGCGGAAATTCTTTAGCCCCTTAAGTAATATTGACGCTCCGTGTCACCCATAGTACAATTACGGAAAATAGGGTAGGGAGGCTCGTATGAACTGGCTGGATTATGTGCTTCTGGTTATATTCGTGATTTCCGTTTTCATGGGCCTTCGGGCGGGCATTATCAAGGTGCTCTTTACGCTGGCCGGCGGGATTATCGGCGTGGTGCTGGCCGGGCGCTTTGCGGCATCGCTGGGCAGCAGATTTTCGGATAGCAGCGTCGCCAAGATAGTAGCCTTTATCGTCATTCTGATAATCGTGATGGCGCTGGCGCTTTTACTGGCTTTCGTGATTAAGAAAATAGCCTCGGTGGTCCTGCTCGGCTGGGTGGACCGGCTGGGCGGCGCGGTTTTCGGCCTGGTCCTCGGCGCTATATTCTGCGGGGCTATCGTGACGATGTGGATTAGTTTCCGGGGGAGCAGCAGCGCGGTCACGGACTCCGCTATCTCGCAGTTCCTGGTGGACAAATTCCCGCTGGTGCTGGGGCTGCTGCCTTCAAGCTTTGATAACGTCCGGGATTTCTTCAAGTAAAAAGGCCGCGGGGAGACTCCGTAAGACCTGTTCAAAAGAAAAATGCCCCGCCCCCTCACCCGTATCTGATGCCGGATAAGGCTCGTGTGAAACCGGTGGATAGCGGGAACGGCGGTTCCGGTTGCCGGCGCCGGGACCCGCTATCGTGTCTGAAAACCGGACTTTTTTCTGCTATTTGGCGGGATGGTCGGGGTCGGGTTTGGGGGCATCCACCGGGCAGATTTCCGCGCACTTGGGTGAATCGAAATGTCCCTTGCACTCGACGCATTTAGCGGGGTCGATAACATAAGTAGTTTCTCCCTCGCTGATGGCCTGTACCGGGCATTCCGGTTCGCAGGCTCCGCAACTGATGCACTCGTCGGTAATCATGTAAGCCATGAAATATTCCTCCTCAATATTTCCTTGAAAATAACCGGTTAACGGGAAAGCATCCCGTAAATACTACTTCTTGCCGAGACCCTTGTTTTTCAAAGCCTCGGCCACGTGGACGGGCACGAGCTTGTGGATATCGCCCCCCAGGTTGGCTACTTCTTTTATCAGGCTGGCGGAAAGGAACTGGTATTCCTGGCTGGCCATGAAGCAGACGGTCTCCAGGCCGGGGGAGAGCATCTGGTTCATCATCGCCATCTCGAACTCCCACTCGAAGTCGCCTATCATCCTCAGACCGCGTACCAGCACGGTCGCATTTATCTCCTTGGCGAAGTCCACCGTAATGCTGCTGTAGGGTTTTACCTCCACGTTCGGCAGGTGGGCGACGGCTTTTTTGGCCAGGTCTACCCTCTCATCCAGGGTGAAGGTAAGATTTTTCTCCGGGGTGGCGAATATCCCCATGACGGTCTTGTTGAACAATCTTGAAGCCCTGGTGGCGATGTCCAGGTGGCCGTGGGTTATCGGGTCGAAGCTGCCGGGATATAGTGCGGTTATCATGATTTAGCCTCCTTCTGAAAAAATGAGATGCAGCTATCACCATGACGGCGTTCTTTGATAAGGTTAAGCGCGCCATAGGTCTGGTTTAGCGGCAGGCGCGAGGAATGCGAAACTACAACCGTAGTCTTGGCGCCGGCGAGCCCGGATGACGCTATTTCCGTGATGAGGTCACCGGTAGATGTATTGGAGTAGGGTGGGTCCATCAATATGATGTTGTACTCCTTATTGAGAAAAGAAAATACTTTGAACGCGCTGCGGCAGTAAACCCGGGCCTGATTTGCCAGCTTGGTCTTTTCCAGGTTTTCCCTAATTATATCACAGCACCTGGGTTCGCTTTCAACAAAGTCCGCCCAGCCGGCCCCTCGGCTCAGCGCCTCGATGCCCAGCGCCCCGCTGCCGGAGAACAGGTCCAGCACCTGTCCCCAGTCTGTTGTCAGGTTTTCCAGCACGGCAAAGATTGCCCCGCGCATCATGTCGGTCACCGGGCGGGTCTGCGTGCCGGCGGGAAACTTCAGGTGGTGTCCTTTAGCGGTGCCCGTGATTACTCGCATACTTTGGAAGGGTTTTTCCTTTTAGCCCGCGGAATTCCAAGTATAGCATAACCAAGGACTCAATTATTTGTCAACTTGGTTCCCCCCATCCCCCATCCCTCAACTCTCCCCTAACTACCAACTACAAACTACTCACCTTCTTTTATCAGTATCTTTGATTTTGGATTCTTAAGATTTGATTTGGTGTTTGTATCTTGTACCTTGTACCTTGGTGTTTTCCTCTTCCCGCTCACCCTGAGCTAGTCGAAGGGGCCAGCGCAGGTAGCATACCCCGTATGTTAATCGGGGCTGGAATCCACTACACCCTTTCCCCCAATTACTAACTACAAATTACAAACTACCCTTCCTCCCTCCCCCTCTCTGCTAGCGGAGAGGGGGAACTAAAGGGGGAAAGGTCGGTTTATATCCCCTCCCCCGCGTCACCATCCCCTTCCTTTTCTCCCTTTAACCCTCTATACTTTCAACTGTCAACTGTTTACTGTTAACTCTAAACTATCCCTTACCCCAATTACCATAAACAAAAAAACAAATGCCCGGTTTTTGAAGCTGACTTACCATAAACAAAAAACAAATACTTAGCTACAAATCGTACGTGTACCTTAACAAAAAAATTAAAAAAACAAATAACGTCCCTCCCCCTTTGGTAAAGTCGAAGATTCCGATGAAATCGGAAGGGGACACAGGGGGTCTTTATTACCCCTCCCCCCATTAGCGGACAAAAAGGAAGGCTGCGGGTGAGAAACAGCCGCAGCCTTTCAGGAAAGAGGATCGCTCCCCTTAGCCTTTATGTTTAGGGGCGTAAGTCCGCCCGGCAACTATTTTACGTTACCTTTTCTCCTAAATCATCCGGATGATTACATGAAGTGGCGCTGTTGTTGCCTTGCCGGCTCGTTATACTGGTTGGTAGGGGATTCCTGCGGTTTCCGGTGGCTGAAAAGCGGCCGGCGCAGGAAGGAAGGCATATCCAGCTCTTCTTCCGTCTTCATGTTCTTGAGAATCTTGGTCAGTTCTTCGTCCTCGGCGTTGGACTTGCCCATCCCCATCTTGGACTGGAACCCGGTCGCGATAAGCGTAATCCGTACTTCCTGTTCCATGGACGGGTCGTTCGCCACGCCGAAGATGATGTTCGCATCCGGGTCGACGGCGCCCTTGATGACGTCCGCGGCCTGGTTGACCTCGAACAGGGTCAGCGTGCTGCCGCCCACCACGTTGAAAAGCACGCCCTTGGAGCCCTGGATGGAAACCTCGAGCAGCGGGCTGGCCAGGGCTTCTTTAGCGGCATCGATGGCGCGGTTCTGGCCGGTGCCCTTGCCTATGGACATCCAGGCCGGCCCGGCATCCTTCATTATCGCTTTCACATCGGCGAAGTCCAGGTTAATCATGCCGGGGGTCGTAATCACCTCGGCGATTGCCTGCACGCCGTGTCTCAAAACATCATCCGCCAGTTTAAAGGCGCTGTCCACGCCCGTCTTGTGGTCGCAAAGAGTGAGTAGCCGGTCGTTCGGGATGATGATGAGGGTATCCACTTTATCGATAAGGTTCTGGATGCCTTCCTCCGCCGTCTGCTGCCGGTGCGCGCCCTCAAAAGCGAAGGGCTTGGTGACCACCGCGATGGTCAGCGCGCCGCTGGCTTTGGACACTTCCGCAATCACGGGGATGGAGCCGGTGCCGGTGCCGCCGCCCATACCGGCGGTCAGGAACACCATATCCGACCCGCCCACTATCTCCCGGAGCTCGTCGCGGTTTTCCTCGGCGGCTTTGGCGCCCACATGATGGTCGCCGCCCGCGCCCAGACCCCTGGTCAGCTTCGGGCCGAGCTGTACGCAGACCGGTGCTTCGCAGACGGCCAGCGCCTGAGCATCCGTGTTCATGGCGATGAATTCAACGCCCTGGATGTTTTCCCTTACCATGCGGGTAACGGCATTGCTGCCCCCGCCCCCCAGACCGATAACCTTTATTCTTGCCGGATTGGCAACAAAACTTGTTCTTGCCATCTCCTCCTCCTTTTATAGGTAGAGATTTATCTTCTTTATTATTTTTACCCGAATAGCTTTTTCAGCTGACCCGCGAGACTGCGCAATGCGTTTCCGAAGCCGCCGGATTTCCATTGCTTCTTGCCCTGGTATTTATTGCCCCACAGCAGCAGGCCGACGCTCGTGGCGTAAGCCGGGTCTTGCAGCATATCCCCGATGCCGTACATGTTGCCGGGAACACCTATCCTTACCGGCATATTCAGGGTTTCATGACCCAGCGTAGCCAGTCCGGCCAGGTTGGAGCTGCCGCCGGTAAGTACCAGTCCGGACGGCACCAGTTCTTCATAGTTGGCGCTGGGCATTTCCAGCACGATTAGCTTCAGGATTTCTTCAATCCTGGCCCGGATAATATCGCACAAATCCTGGTAAGAGACGCCGTGTCCGTCTTTGGAGATGGCCGGGGCGGTATCCTCCTGACCCTCATAGACGGGCAGAACGCTGCCGTACTTTTTCTTCATTTCCTCGGCGATTTCAAAAGGCAATCCCAGACCGATGGCTACATCCCGGGTAAGCTGGTAACCGGCTACCGGCAGGATGGAGGTGTGATAAATGCTGCCCTCCTTGAAGATGGCAATATCCGTGGTCCCTCCGCCGATGTCGGCCATAACCACGCCTACCTGCCTCTCATCCTCGGATAGTACCGCTTCACTGCTGGCCAGCGGCTCCAGGACGAGGTCCTCGATATCAATCCCGAGACTGCGGATGGTTTTCACCAGGTTCTGGATTGAAGTCACGGCGGCGGTAATAACGTGTGTTTCGACATCGAGACGGAAGCCATGCATCCCCACGGGATTCATGACGCCTGCCTGTCCGTCCACCGCATAACTGCGGGGGATAACGTGAAGCAGCTTCCTGTCCGCGGCGGTCTTAACGCTCTGGGCTGACGTGAGCACGCGCTTAAGATCGTCCGGGCGCACCACGCGGTCATTGCGGGTGATTGCTACTACACCGTGGTTATTATTTGAGGTGACATGCCGACCGGTAACGCCGATATAGGCTGATTCCACTTTGTAGTTGCTGGTCTGTTCTGCTTTTCTCACCGAGTCACGAATGGACTCCCTGGCTTCATTAATGTTTACTACCAGTCCTTTATGCAGACCCTTGGACGGCGCGATACCCACGCCGACTACACGCGGCGAGTTATCCGTGACATCCGCCAGGATGGTGCATATTTTGGTAGTCCCAACATCTATAGAAGCTATAACATTCCGTTTTTTCATCTGCCCTCCTTAGAAACTGGATTATGAATCGGCCTTGTGTTACCGGTCATTACATACTCATTCCTCCTTTAGTAATCGTTTATTATGCCGCCAGAAATACTGTCCGGATTTTTTCTAAAAGGGCGGGCCGGCGCCAGCCCCTGGATTTAGCCACGGCTAATAAGACCTGTTCATCATCGGCTACAAAGCAGTCGTCCTTGGTGCTCAGCCGTTCGGCCGCCCTCAATTTGGCGCTGCGGCTGCGCGGATTGGCGCGTACTTCTGTATCCGTCGGAATTATTACCTTCTTGTTGATTAGCTTTATGCGCGGGGTATGGCCGCAAATGCAGGTGGGCGTGCCGGGCGGGCAGATACAGCCCGCGGCTTCCCTCTGCATGAACTGCTTCACAATCCTGTCCTCCAGCGAGTGATAACTGATTACCACCAGCCTGCCCTCGAAGCCGAGCAGGTCCACGGCTTGCCTAAGCACCGACTCCAGATTCTCCAGTTCGTGGTTAACCGCGATGCGTAGCGCCTGGAAAGTCTTGGTGGCCGGGTGAATCCGACCGTGGCGTCCCACGGACTTCTCTATCAGCTCCGCCAGCTGGCGCGTGGTGCGGATGGGCCGCTCTTTAATAATCTCCCTGGCTATGCGGCTGCTGTGCCCTTCCTCCCCGTAGGTGCGGATAATCTGGGCCAGCCGGGTCTCCGGCGTGGAGTTGACTATATCCGCGGCGCTGACCTTCTGGTTGGGGTTGAACCGCATGTCCAGCGGGGCATCGTTCTGAAAACTGAAACCGCGGTCGCCGCCGTTCAACTGCATTGAGGAAAGCCCCAGGTCCAGCAATATGCCGTGTACCGGGAAAAAGTCATATTTGATGCAGATGGACTGCAAATTCGCGAAGTTGTCATTAACCAGCAGGGTGGACTCTTTGAACGGCTGAAGCCTCTCTCTAGCCGTTTCCAGCGCAAAAGGGTCGGCGTCTATGCCCAGCAGCTGGCCGCCCGGCGAGCTATGGTCCAGTATCGCCGCGGCATGACTGCCCCCGCCGAGGGTGCAATCGATATACCGACCGCCCGGCTGAACGGCTAGACCCCTGAGCACTTCTTCAAGTAGGACAGGGGTATGGCTGGAAGCCGACCTGTTTTTAATCATTAGCTGTTCTCTAGGCTTTCTATTATCTGCCAGGCCTGCTCCTGGCTCGATGCTTTTTCTTCCTCCCAGAGTGCCTTGTCCCAGATTTCAAAATATGTATTGGCGCCCGCCACGATGACATCATCGGTAATCTGCGCGTGTTCGCGCAGCGGCGCGGGTATGGCTATGCGGCCCTGGGCGTCAACCCTGGTGCTGAAAGCGGTGGCGAAGAGGGCGCGGCTGAGCTTTCTCATCTTGCTGCGCACCAGGGGATTGCTGGTAAGGGAAGCGGAAAGCTTTTTCCATTCGCTCTCGGTGTAAACGGTGATGCACTTCTCGATGCCGGGAGTAAGGACGATGTTGTCTTTCAGGGCGCCGCGGAATTTGGGCGGGATGGGGACCCTGCCTTTGTCGTCCAGCTTATAGTCGAATTCGCCGTAAAACACGTGTCCCTACTTCGCTCCCTTTTACACCACATTCCACCACGATTCCCCATTTTATAACACAACAATATGCCTTTGTCAAGTTATTTTGAAGAATTTTTTAGATATTGTGACGGGATTGTGACGCCTGAGAGCGCTTGATGCGGCGGCGGGTGTAAACCGGCTGTATATATTAATTAGGAAATCAGGGGGTGAAAACGGGGCAACAAGACGGGGGTGGTAAAAAAGGGGAGACGCTGTAAAAGTGAATAACCGGCGCTATTTTGCCATCGCCTGCTTCTTGAGGTCGGCGGGCATCCTTTCGATGGCGTAGCGCAGGGCGGTGCGGGGCATGACTTTTTTGTGCTCCATCACGTAGTCGAAGATAGCGTCGCGGTGCTGGATGGAGGCATCCTTGAGCAGCCAGCCGTAGCCTTTTTGCACCAGGTCGTCGGTGTCCGTCAGTAATATGTCGGCTATCTCCAGGATATCGTTCAGGAACATTCCGCGCTTGGCCGGGATAATCAGCGTCACGGCGGCGGCCCTTCTGAACCAGCGGTTGGGTGACTTCGCCCACTGTTTGAGGTCGTTAATGTACTGCGGGTACAGCTCCACTATTGCGCCGATGGTATGGTTACAGAGCGTATCGCACTTGGCCCAGTTGTTGATGTGGTTTCTCACCCAGCTCTCGAAGGTGTAAAAGTCATCCGGCTCGTACTGCTGGCGGAAGCGGTAGGCCCACTCGCACGCGATAAATGCCTCCTCGCAGAAGTCCGCTTTCAGCATCTCTTCGCACAGCCGGAAGACCTCTTTTTTCCCCAGCAGCTTGGCATCCTGGAAATACCGGGCGGCTATACGGCCCACCGCCGTGTTGCCTGCGCCGTAGAAAGTGACATCTTCCTTGAAGTAATGGTGATAGCTGGCTTTGGTTTTTTCATCCGCCTGGAGGGTAAGTTCCCGGCGGATGGCGGTGATGATATCTGCGGGCATGTTGCTCCATTATAGCATAACGACCTGCCGGTATCTTATCCCGTCGTACAGGATTTAGCGTTAAAAGCTCTCCCCCTTTCACCGTTTACCCGGTATATGGTAGAATATAGTCTGTTTTGTGAAAAAGATATGATTAGCACTGGTATTCTCACCATCAGCGATAAAGGCTCGCAGGGTCAGCGGGAGGACAAAAGCGGCGAGACCATACGGGACGCCGTGTCCCGCATGCATGGCGCGGTAGTACGCTATGAGATAGTGCCGGATGAAAAGGACATTATCGCCGCCAGGCTGTCGGCCTGGGCGGACAGCGGGAAGATGGACCTGATTTTAACTACCGGGGGCACGGGCTTGAGTAAAAGGGACGTTACGCCGGAGGCGACGCTCTCTATAATCGACCGTAGTGTGCCCGGTATCGCGGAGGCCATGCGGCTTAAGTCGCTGGAAAAAACGCCCACCGCCATGTTGAGCAGGGCGGTAGCCGGGCAGCGGGGACAATGCCTTATCATAAACCTGCCGGGCAGCGTTAATGCGGTGCGGGAGTGCCTGGAGGCCATCATGCCGGCCCTGCCGCACGCGGTGGAAATCATTAAGGGAGAGGTAACGGAGCATTCCACACTGGATGCCGCGTTGAAGTAGCAGGATGCGTATCGATATTCTCACGTTATTCCCCCCGCTGTTCGAGGCGCCTTTCGGCTTCGGCATTTTCAAGCGGGCTATTGATAACGGGCTGGTGAACATCAACCTGGTCAACGTGCGTGACTTTACCCATGACAAGCACCATACCGCGGACGATTACCCTTACGGCGGGGGAGCCGGCATGGTCATGAAGCCGGAGCCCATCTTTGAAGCCGTGGCGTCCGTCAAAAACGGACTGGATCATGAATCGAATAGTCCGCCGGTTATATTGCTTTCGCCGCAGGGACGGCTTTTTTCCCATAAAATAGCGCAGGAGTTGTCTCAGCATTCACACATGATATTAATCTGCGGCCATTATGAAGGCGTGGACGAGCGCGTGGCGGAGCACCTGTCCACCGACGTCATCTCCATCGGCGACTATGTTTTAACCGGTGGGGAAATACCCGCTCTGGTTATTGCGGACGCCGTGCTGCGGCTGGTGCCGGGCGTACTCGGCTCGGAGGAATCGCCCCTGGATGATTCTCATGCCGGCGGCCTGCTGGAATACCCCCAATACACCCGCCCCCCGGATTTCCGGGGTTGGGAAGTGCCGGAGGTGCTGCTTTCCGGCAACCATGCCCGGATTGCCAAATGGCGTCGCGAGCAAATCATCAAGCGGACGCTGGAACACCGCCCGGAATTACTGGATAAAGCCGACCTCGGCCAGGAAGATAAACGATTGGTAGAGCGTATGACGCATACCGGATTCAAGATAAATAAAGGTAGGGAGTCTTAACATGGACGTTTCATCATTGGTGGACATCAAGAAGAATGCTAATATACCGGACATCACCCCAGGTGATACGGTGCGGGTCAGCACTAAAATCGTGGAAGGTGACAAGGAACGCATCCAGGTTTTCCAGGGTGTCGTTATCAAAATATGCCGCGGCGGTCACGGCGCCAGCTATACGGTCAGGCATGTCGCCTTCGGCATCGGCGTGGAACGGACCTTCCCCATGAGTTCTCCGATGGTGGAAAAAGTGGAAATCGTCCGTGAAGGCAAAGTGCGCCGCGCCCGTCTTTATTACCTGCGTGGCCTTAGCGGCAAGGAAGCCCGCCGCAAGATTAAACGGGTGGAGCGGAAAGCCAAACAGGTGGGCGAGGAGCTTCTCCAGCAGCCGCCGGAGGAAGAAATCGAGCCTATCATGGATGAGGCCGCGGTTGCCGCGGCGGCCGCCAAGGAAGCGGATCAGGCGGTAGCCAAAGCCCCGGAAGCGGTAGTGGAAGTAAAGGCGGCAGCCCCGGTTGAACAGCCGGTAGCGGAGAAAGCGGAAGAGGCGGCGCCGGCGGCCCCCGCTGAGGAAAAACCGCAGGAAAACGCCTGAAATCAGGCTTAATCTTATATAGACTGACCGCTGGGTGTAGACCGAACCTCCTCTGGAGTCCGGGATGAAATATGCTGAAGTTAGTGTCAACTCGCCGGTGGCCCGGCGCCGGACTTTCAGCTACGCTATCCCCGGGGCGCTGGAGGTGCGCGCCGGACAGGCAGTGCTGGTGCCTTTCGGGGAAAAGGTGCTCCAGGGCATCGTCCTGGAAATCACCCCCGTGCCGGCGGTGGAGGACACCCGGGAAATCCTTGGTGTCATCGACCCTTCCCCCGTTTTATCCCCCGCCCGTATTTCCCTGGCCCGCTGGATAAGCGAATATTATCTCTCACCTCTATTCGATGCCGTCGCGCTGATGCTGCCGCCCGGCTTCGAGCGTAACGCCGTCGCTTTTCTCAGCCGCGCACTATCTGATATTGATATCGATACTCTTGAGGAAGAGCAGAAAAAGCTTTTCGCTCTCGTTCCGGTGCAGGGCAGGGTGGCCTTAAAAAAAATCGAGCAGTCCCTGGGCAAGAAAAAAGCCGGGGCGGCCGTTACCCGTTTGGTCCGGCAGGGACTTTTAACGCGGAGCTATGAGCTGGCGCCGGTAAGGGTCAGACCTAAAAGCGAACCTTACATAAAGCTGCTCCAACAGGATATTACAGGACTCAAGCTAACCCCCCGACAATCCGTGCTTTTGGCCTATTTAAAAGAACAATCGCGCCCGGTGTCCTGGGCAGAAGCCCGGCAAAAGACCGGTGTAAATAAAGCTGTCGCTGACGCGCTGGCCAAACGCGGGCTGGTTGCCTTGGAGACGGTGGAAGTGCGGCGGGAGCCTATTTCTTACGATGGTATCAATCTTTCCTACCCCCTCACCCTTACCCCGGACCAGCAAGCGGCCTTTGACGCGGTAAAACAGGAGTTGGGCAAAGAGACCTCTTCCCCTAAAGTCTTTCTGTTGCGCGGTGTGACCGCCAGCGGCAAGACGGAAATCTATCTGCGCCTGTTGGCGGAAGCCATAGGGCAGGGGAAAAGGGGCATCGTGCTGGTGCCGGAGATTGCCCTCACCCCGCAGACCATCGAGCGCTTTGCCTCGCGTTTTCCGGGTCGGGTGGGGGTGCTGCACAGCCGCCTTACGCTGGGGGAGCAGTATGATGAATGGCGCCGCATTAAAAACGGCGAGTACGATGTCGTTATCGGGTCGCGCAGCGCCATCTTCGCCCCGCAGTCGGACCTCGGTCTCATTGTCATCGATGAAGAACACGAATGGACTTACAAACAGGACGCCTCGCCCCATTACCACGCCCGGGACGCGGCGGTAAAGCTGGCGGAGCTGACCGGGGCGGTGGTGGTCCTGGGCAGCGCCACGCCGGACGTGGAGACGTATTACAAGGCGCAGACGGGACAATATCACCTGCTGGAGCTTAAAGAGCGCGTGGTACCGGTGGCGGCCATGCCGCAGGTAGAGGTGGTGGACATGCGGGAGGAGCTTAAAGCGGGCAATCGCAGCCTGTTCAGCCGGGCGCTGGCGCGGTCTATCAACCTGGCGGTCAATGCCCGGGAGCAGGTCATACTGTTTCTCAACCGGCGCGGCGGGGAATACTATATCCAGTGCCGGCGCTGCGGCTACGTGCTGCACTGCCGCCGCTGTGATATCCCCCTTTCTCACCACATCAAGGAAGATATTCTTACCTGCCACCAGTGCAACTACCGTATGCCCGTGCCGTCGGTCTGCCCTGAATGCGGCAATAAACAGCTCAAGTTTTTAGGCGCCGGTACGCAGAAACTGGAGCAGGAAGTCAAATACACCTTTCCGCGCGCCCGGCACCTGCGCTGGGATAGCGATACCGCCGCCGGCCGCACCGCCAATGAAGATATTTTAAAGAAGTTCCGCGGCAAAGAGGTGGATATCCTTATCGGCACGCAGATGGTGGCCAAGGGTCTGGACATACCGTCCGTGACTTTGGTGGGCGTGATCAGCGCGGATACCAGCCTCAACCTGCCGGACTTCCGCGCCGGTGAAAGGACTTTCCAGCTTTTAAGCCAGGTGGCGGGCCGGGCCGGGCGGGGCCTTACCGCCGGTCGGGTCATTATCCAGACCTTTTCCCCGGAAAACTACGCCGTGCAGGCCGCCTCTGCCCATGATTACCCCGCTTTTTACGGTAAAGAGATTGCCTACCGGCGGCAGCTTAACAATCCCCCGTTCACTCAGCTGTCCCGGCTGGTCTTTACCCATACCAACGATGCCGTCTGCCGCCGCGAGGCGGAAAAAATGCAGCAAACGCTTATTGAGGAGGGGCGGGCCAGGGGGATAGGGGGCATCGGCATTATCGGGCCGGCGCCGGCTTTCATTCACCGCCTGCGCGGCCGGTTCCGCTGGCAGCTGATTTTGCGCGGCCGGGACCTTTCCGCTTTCCTCTCGCCCCTGGATTTGCCCCGCGGCTGGACGGTGGATATTGACCCGGTGGGCCTGATTCAGTAAACTTATAGAAGCGTACCCGGTTATTGAGGAGATGCCATGGCGGTTTTACCTATCAGGACGGTGCCCGACCCCATTTTAAGGCGAAAGACTAAGAGGGTCACTACCATAGATAAGTCCATCAAAAAGCTGATCGAAGATATGCAGGAGACGCTGCACGCGGATGCCGGGCGGGCCGGGCTGGCGGCGCCGCAGGTGGGCGTTTCCCTGCGGATAACGGTCATCGGTCTGCCGGAAGAAGAAGACATCATCCTCATCAACGGGGATATCGTGCGGCGCAAGGGAAGGCGGCTGATATACGAGGGGTGCTTGAGTATCCCGGGCTACATGGGACAGGTGTACCGGGCGGAGTCCGTGACCGCCAAGGGGCTTGACCTCAGGGGCAAGGAAATCCGCATCAAGGGGGAAGGGCTTTTAGCCCAGGCACTGGAGCATGAAATAGACCATCTCGACGGCGTGCTATATATCGACCGCATGGAAGACCCGGGGGCTATCCAGAAGGTGGAGCCGGAAGAGCCGGGGAGTGAGCCGGAAGCGGGGGAGGACTCTAAGACTGCGGCACTGTGATGTTCCGGACGATGTGGTTGTAGCGGCTGGTGGCTGTTGCCTCCATCAGGTCTCCCGGTGGTTGTCCCGGGTGAAAATAGAACAGCTCGTCGAGCCGGCATTCCGGGAAAGCCCTCTTGGCTCCCACCATGAATTTTTCATTGATGCCCCGTTTGCCCTCGCGGACACGGTAAACCTGGCTGACCGATAGCCCCATCGCCCGGGCCAGGTGGGAAAGGTTCCGGTATTTGCCGGTTGCCAATTCAAAGACTCTTGTCTTAATTATCATAGCTGATAAATCCGGTATATGTGCCAATTGGCGATATTATAAGAAATATATGCACAAATGTCAAGTTTGCCGGAAAAGAAAGGTTCGGCATATTTGACAGGATGCGTGGTAACCGCCTAGAATAGCCCTATCGGTATTTATTCGTTTTTTTGTGTGATATACTATATCCCGCGCAAAAGATATGTCTGAAAATTGGACCCATAAACCCGGCGATAAAATCTTCCGCCCCCGGCGCATCAAGAAGTTCCATCTGAAAAGAGTACTGGGGATTCCCGCGGTATTCAGCGCCGGTTACGGTAATGTCGGCTCTTCCATCTATTACGCGTTGGGTATTGTGGCTTTGGTGGCCGGGGGCGCCACTCCCGTGGCGCTGGGCATCGCCGGTATTCTCTTTATCTTCACCGCCCTGACCTACGCTGAGGGCACCGCGGCCATTCCGGAAGCCGGCGGTTCGGCCAGCTTTGCCCGGCATGCCTTCGGGGATATGGCCGGGTTTATCGCCGGCTGGGCGCTGATGCTGAGCTATATCGTTACCATTTCCATCTCCGCTTACACTATCCCGCCGTACCTGGGGTATTTCTGGGAGCCTTTAAAATCATCCCCGGTGGTCGGCACCTTCGCCTCCATGGGCATCGTATTTTTCCTCATGCTGCTGAATGTGGTCGGCATTAAAGAAACATCCATTATCAATATAGGCGCCACTTTTCTGGACATCCTGACCCAGCTCTCCCTGGTGGTTATCGGTTTTATTACCCTGTTCAATCCCACCGTGATCTGGCACCGTATCATTGATAACTGGCCTACTTCCAGTAATCTGGTGCTGGGTATTGCGCTGGCTACCATAGCCTATACCGGCATTGAAACTATGTCTCAGATGGCGGAAGAGACCAAGAAACCGGAAAAAAGCGTCCCCCGGGCGCTGGTAATGATGATTGTAGCGGTGCTGGTGATTTTCGCCGGTATTTCTTTGATTTCGCTCTCCGCCATGCCGGTGGAAGAGCTGGCCACGGATTGGGCCAGGGACCCGGTAGCCGGCATAGCCTACTATATCCCCATAGAAATCATCCGGGTCATCCTTAAGCCCCTGATTGCGGTGCTGGCCGGCACGATATTGTTTATCGCCACCAACGCCGGCCTTATCGGCATATCCCGGCTGGCCTTTTCCCAGAGCACCCACGGCCTCGTCCCCCCCATACTGAGCCGCATTCACAACCGGTTTAAGACTCCCTACATCTCTATCATCTTTTTCAGTCTTATAGCCATCGTCCTCTTGCTGCCCGGGTTTTTCGGGACGGACGTATTCGCCAATATGGGTTCCCTGTATGCCATCGGCTCGCTGCTGGCGTTCATGCTCGCCCACGCCTCCATCGTCGGGCTCCGCATCAGGAAGCCGGACTTAACGCGTCCTTTCAGGCTCAGGGGCAACATTAACATAAAAGGCCGTGACATTCCCGTCACTGCCCTGATAGGTTTCTTCACTACGGCATTTATCTGGGTCATTCTGATGATAACCCAGGAGTACAGTCGCTGGGTCGGCAGTATCTGGATGATATTGGGGCTGATTATCTACCTGTTCCTGAAACTGGCGCGCCATAAAGAAAAAAATGAATGGGAAGTTAAGCCTAAAAAAAAGTAAGGGGTATTGTAGATTTTCCCTAGTAGGATTATAATAGCGACGGTTAAATCATTAATATTTTAGCAGGTATTTGTGTTTAAGAAGATACTGGTGCCGGTGAACGGCGGTAACGCGGACGCGGAAGCCATCAGGCTGGCCTGCCGGTTGGCTAAAAAGGACAAGGGCCAGGTTCTGGTGGTATCGGTGGTGACGATAAAGCGCGCTTTGCCCCTGGACGCGGAAATAGATTCCGAGATAAAAAAAGCCGAGGTAATACTCAATAACGTGGAAAACATAGCCGGGGAAGAGGACTACGAGGCGGAAACGGACGTCCTCCAGGCCAGGGATGTGGGCCCGGCTATCGTGGACGAGGCCGTGGAGTGGGGCGCCAGCCTGATACTGATGGGGGTCGCTTACAAACAGCGCTTCGGGCAGTTCAGCCTGGGCAGCGTCATCCCCTATATATTGAAAAATTCTCCCTGCCCCGTTATACTCTATCAACAGTAAGGTTTCTTCAGAGTAAAGTCAGGATTTTTATGAATATATTGATTATGGGCTGCGGGCGGGTAGGGGCCAGGCTGGCGTCTTTGCTGGACGGGGACGGCCATAAAGTGACTATCCTGGATAATGATACCTACAGTTTCCGCCGGCTGCCGCCTTCTTTCAGCGGCACCGCTCTCTTCGGCAACGGCACGGACGAAGAGGCTCTCAAGAAAGCCGGCATTGAGGATGCGGACCTTTTCGTGGCTTTGACCCAGGGCGATAACCGCAATGTCATGGCCTGCCAGATTGCCAAGCACATCTTCAAAGTGCCCCGCGTGGTCTGCCGCATTTACGACCCCCTCCGCGAGGAGATGTACAGCGCGCTCGGGCTGGAGACCATCAGCCCCACCAAGATTTTCGCCCAGCTCTTGAGAGAGAAGATAGAAGGCTAAGGGTATGTATATAATCGTTATCGGCGGCGGACGTTTGGGGTACTACCTCCTTAAGGAATTGCTCAAGGAAGGGCATGAGGTGCTCGTCCTGGAAAAGGATTCCCGCGTCTGCAAGACCATTACCGATGAGTTGGGCAGCGTCTGCTTCCGCGGCGATGGCTGTGAAGCGGCCACCCTCGCCGAGGTTGGCACCGGCCGGGCGGATATGTTTATCGCCGTTACCGGCGATGACGAGGATAACCTGGTGGCCTGCCAGGTGGCCAAGCATAAGCACAATGTTCCCCGCACCATCGCCCGCCTCCGCAATCCCCGCAACGCCATTCTTTTTAAGAAACTGGGGGTGGACGTGACCGTAAGCTCCACCGACCTTATTATAGAGGCTATCGAGCGGGAAGTGCCGACGCACCCCGTGACCCAGCTCTTGACCCTGGAAGAAAAGGGGCTGGTTATCGTTGACGTGAAAATCACCCCGGAGTCCTCCACCGTAGGCAAGACCGTCAAAGACTTGAAATTACCCCGGGAGAGCAAGCTGGCCCTCATTATCCCCAACGAAGGCAGCGCCCATGTCCCCGCCTCCCATACCGTCCTTCATCCCGGCGACCAGATTATCGCCGTGACCCCGCCGGAAACCAAGGAAGCTTTAAAGGCCGCTTTAAGCGGCAAGTAATCCTCCCGCTCTTCCCCCGGGATACCGTCCCCGGTATCTCCCTGGCCTGCTTTTCACCCGTTTCCCGGAAAAATAGTCCTGTAAGTCAAGGTATAGCTTGATTCGCCAATTGGCAAAGGATTAGCTATGTTATGGGTTATCGGTCAAGAAGCGGGAAAACACCCGTGAAGTCGGTCGGCCTCTTTAACGGCTGGGCTGTGGCGGCTTTGCTGCTGGTTATCGTGATAATTGCCGGCGGCGCGGTCATCTGGTCGCAGACCCATGACAGCCGCGGCGTTGCCCTCACGCTGGCTCCGGCGCCGGCAACGGTCGGTAATATCTACGTGGGCGGTGAGGTCAACAACCCCGGCTGGTATCCTCTGTTCAGCGGCGATGGCATTAACGGCGTTATCCAAGCGGCCGGCGGCGTTAAAGAAGGGGCGGACATTAGCCGGGTGGAGCTGACGGTGGGCGGCGCGGCGGCAGAAAATACTCCTCAGAAAATCGATATCAACCGGGCGGAAGCCTGGCTGTTGCAGGCTCTGCCGGGCGTGGGCGAGGTCAAGGCGCAGGCTATCGTTGCCTACCGCGAGCAAAACGGACTTTTCCATGATATCGCCGAGCTGAAACGGGTGCCCGGCTTCGGCGAAGGTATTTTTAACGACATCAAAGACCTGATTACCGTGAATTAGATATTTCAGGGGGCGGGGCTTTTGTTGCTCATATATCTTAGCTGCGTTTGGGTAGTCGGCATCTTCGTCGGCTATAAGATTGACCTGCCGCCTTGGTTCTGTCTCCTCGCGCTGTTGCCCCTCCCCTGGCTTTTTGTGGCCCGGCCATACCGCAAGCAGCTAATCCTCGTCAGCCTGGGTATTTTTCTTTTTGTCATGGCGGCGGTCTATGCCTATGGCAGCCTCTACAGCGTGGATGAAAGCAAGCTCCGTTTCTATAATGACCTCGGCCCGGCGGAAATAAAAGGAACGGTGGCCGCCGACCCCGATGTACGTGACCGCAGCACGCGGCTGACGCTTTCCGTCGACGCAATATTTGTCGATGGCGCCTGGCGGGAGGTGGATGGCAAAGCTTTGGTGGTGGTCCCGCGCTACCCGGAATATGCCTACGGTGACGTTTTACATCTGGCCGGAGAACTGGAAACTCCTTCCCCCATCGGCGACTTTGATTACCGGGGCTATCTGGCACACCAGGGCATTTACACCACCCTGTATTACCCCCATGTTGACGTATTGGGGGAGGACCAGGGGTTTACGCCGCTGGCCTGGATTTATGCTTTGCGCGGTCGTCTGGCGGACACGCTGGCGGAGGTGCTGCCGGAGCCTCAGGCGGCACTGGCGCAGGGTATTCTGCTGGGCCTGCGCGGCAACATTCCCGCTGATTTGAACCAGGACTTCGTCCGCAGCGGCATGTCCCACCTCCTGGCTATCTCCGGTTTCAACGTCAGTATCATGGCGGGGATAATGCTGGGGGTGGGTTTATGGCTCTTCGGTCGGAAACGCTATCTCTATATCTGGTTGGCGTTGGTGGCGGTCTGGTTTTATACCGTCATCACCGGCTTTAATCCCCCGGTCGTGCGCGCCGCCGTCATGGCCAGTCTGTTCCTTATCGCCGAGGCCCTGGGACGGCAGCGCAGCGCGGCGGCGGCTTTAACGCTGGCGGCGGCCGTGATGGTTGGTATCAACCCCTATATATTAGGCGATGCTTCTTTCCAGCTTAGCTTCATGGCCATGGCCGGTCTTATTTTTATCTACCCGGTGCTCCGGGACTTCGGGCGGGGTATCGTGACCTCCAGACTTGGCGACGATGGTTTTTTTGTCTCTTTAGCTGACATGATGGTTGATACCATGAGCGCCGCGCTGGCCGCCATCATCGCCGTCTGGCCGCTTATCGCCTATTACTTCGGGCTGTTTTCCCTGACCGGCCCTTTAGCCACCTTCCTTGCCACGCCGCTGCTGACCGTTATTATCGCCATAGGTTCACTGGCGGCGCTGTCGGGGCTGGTATCGCTGCCGGTGGCCCAAATCATCGGCTGGCTGGCCTGGCCGTTTCTTTCGTTGATGATACTGGTGGCCGGAGGACTGGGCTCGCCTTCGCTGGCCTCGGTTCAGGTGGACTGGATAAATCCTGCTTTTATCACCGGCTATTACCTCGCTCTGGCGGCGGCGGTCCTGCTGCACGCTAAAAGAAAACGACTCCGCAGTCTGGTAGCCGGGACGGCCGGCTTTATGCAAGGGAGCGTTGGTCTCTCCCCAGGGCTTTCGCGGGGCATCAGGTGGCTGATGGTTGCGCTGCTGTTGCTGGCGGCGCTGGTATCTTACACGGCCGCCACCCTGCCCGGTAAAGACCTGCGCGTCAGCTTTCTGGACGTGGGCCAGGGGGATGCTATTCTTATCCGGCAGGGCAACCGCCAGATTCTTATCGATGGCGGCCCCAGCCCGCAGGCTATTACTTTGGAGCTGAGCCGCTGCCTGCCTTTCTGGGACAGGACTATTGACGTGGTGGTGCTGACGCATGCCCACCAGGACCACCTCGCCGGGCTGGTGGAAGTGATGCGGCGCTATGGCGTCAGGCAGCTTATCTATCCGGATTTCGATTACCCCTCCCCCCAGCTTGACGCCATGCTGGCGCTGGCCGGGGAAAAAGAGGTGGCCTGCACCGTCGCCCGCGCCGGACTGCAAATTGAATTGGGCGATGGCGTCGTTATTGAAGTCCTGAGCCCCGGCGGGGAGTTTATCACCGGCACCGCCTCCGATGTCGATAACAACGCGGCAGTGCTCCTGCTCCGGGACGGCGATATTACTTTCCTGTTCACCGCCGACATTTTGAGTGACACCGAGTTGGAGTTAATCTATGAGCGCGCCGGCCTTTCCGGGACGGTCTTGAAGGTGGCCCACCACGGCTCAGATTCATCGACCACCCCGCAATTCCTGGCGGTGGTGGACCCGCGGGCGGCGGTAATATCGGTCGGGGCGGACAATACCTACGGCCTCCCGGACGACTCCGTAATCGCTCTGTTGGGGGAAAAGGTGGGGGCGGATAACGTTTACCGCACGGATGAAGACGGCACCATTACTTTCACCACGGACGGGAAGAGGCTTTGGGTGGAGGTGGGGGACTGACAATCGGTTAGTCCTCTCTCCCCTGGTGGGAGAGAGCTGGAGTGAGGGGGAATTCTTAGTTTCGCATCCAACTCGGGACTCTAACACAAAAGCAAAGACTAATCTTTCCTCACCACCATGCAAATATTCCGGGAAAACCACTTTACCGGGAATTTGTACCTGCTTTCCGGGAACGACTTTACCAATGTAAACTCCGCCCCCCGCGCCAGCCTCTCCAACTCGCCATAGGTGAACAGGTGATAGTAGCGGTTAAGCACTTTATCCCCGCTTTTCCAGGGCACGGTAATGTCCTTGCCCTTGAGCCGGAAGCGCGGCTGCCCCTTGTTCCAGACGGTGATAAAAGCCTCCCCCCCCGGCTTAAGCACCCGCCGCAGTTCCTGCATGGCCTGCATCCTTCCCGTTTTATCTTCTATGTGGTGCAGGGACGCTACCGCGATGGCGTAGTCGAAGAATCCGTCGCTAAAAGGCAGGCTGCGGGCGTCCGCCTGCGTCAGGTTCACGGTGAATTTGTACTTTTCCGCGTATTTACGGGCCAGCTCCAGCATTTTAGCGGCAATATCCACCCCGTAAAGCTCGAAGCTCCCGGCAAAGGGCGGGAAGTCCGGCCCGTGCGCGCAGCCCACGTTAAGCAGTCTGCCGCCCCCCCACCGCCCCGCCAGTTCCTTCAGCTCGGCGGGGAAAATGGTGCGGTGCCGGAAGTTATACCACCCCGGCGCTATCTCGTCGAACACATTTTGGGCCACTGTTTAGCTTCCGTTTTCCTTTCCTCGCGTGGGGTGTTAGCCTTTCGTCTTCTGATACATCGTCCCCCTTTCTAAAAGGGGGAGCAGAGGAGGATTTAGCACATGCTCCATATTCCTCTTTCCTTGTGCTTTCTTGATACGTCAATGTGTTTGTTGCCCCCCACCCCATCTGCTAAACTTAGAGAGGTATTATAATAGTATGGCTAAAACGAGGAAATTTACAAGGACTATCTCCGGCGTCACCCCCCTGGCGGTAATGACCGCCCCGGCGGGCTGTCCCGGCCGCTGCCTTTATTGTCCCACCTATCCGGACGCCCCCCAGAGCTATACCCCCGCCTCCCCCGCCGTGCTGCGGGCCAAAGCCTCGGACTTTGATGCCGGGCGGCAGGTCAGGGTGCGCCTTAACATGTTCGCGGACATGGGGCATCCCACGGACAAAATCGAGCTTATTATCATGGGTGGCACTTTCCTGGCGCAGCCGGTGGACTACCAGTACCGCTTTGTTAAAGACTGCTATGACGCCATGAACGGTGTGGAGGCCGTTTCCCTGGAGGACGCCAAGCGCCTTAACGAGACCGCCCGCCACCGCTGTACCGGCCTGTGCATCGAAACGCGGCCGGACTGGTGCGGCGATGCTGAGATAAAGCGTATGCTGGAGTTCGGCGCCACCCGCGTGGAGCTGGGCGTGCAGACCCTGGACGACGCTATCTTTAAGCTGGTGCGGCGGGGACACGGCGTAGACGCGGTAATCGACGCCACCAAGCGACTCCGCGAGAGCGGCTTTAAAGTCTATTATCACTGGATGCCCGGTTTGCCCGGCGCTTCGCCGGAAAAGGATTTAGAGATGTCCCGCCGACTTTTTGCCGACGCCGGGTTCCGCCCGGACGGCCTCAAACTTTACCCCACCATGGTGGTGCAGGGCACGGAGCTGGAGCAGTGGTACCGGGACGGCCGCTATACGCCTTATGATGGCGAGACTATGGTCAACCTGATTATTGACATAAAGAAAGTGGTGCCGCCGTATGTCCGCATTTCCCGCGTTCTCCGGGATATCCCGTCTAAATTCATCGTCGCCGGTCTCAAGGACTCGCTGCGGGACATCGTCAAAGAGCGGATGAAGCATGACGGTATTGCCTGCCGCTGTATCCGCTGCCGGGAGTACGGCCACCGGGCGCAGGCGGGCTGGACGATAGGGGAGCCGCATCTTGCCCGGCTGGACTATGACGCCGCCGGCGGTAAAGAGATATCCCTCTCTTTTGAGGACGATAATGAGACGCTCTTCGGTTTGCTGCGGTTGAGAATTCAGCATGGCAATCAGGCCATAATAAGGGAGCTGCACGTCTTCGGGCCGGAGGTGCCTTTAAATGAAAAATCCGACGGCGCGGCGCAGCACAAAGGGTTGGGCAGGGCGCTTTTGCGGGAGGCGGAACGTATCGCTCTTGATGAGTTTGCCGCCCGGCAAATCGCGGTATTGAGCGGCACCGGCGCTAAAGAGTACTACCGGGAGTCCGGCTATAGCTCGCGGGGCGACTATATGGTCAAGGACTTGTCCCCGACCCCTTAATACCGCCCCAGCTCTTCCAGCCGCTCGTCGTCTATGCCGAAGTGATGCGCGATTTCGTGCCGGACCACCCGTTCTATTTCTTTCACTATCTGGGCGTCATTGCGGCACATCGCCTCGATGGATTTCTGGAAAATGGTGATTTTGTCCGGCATGGTGAAGCTGTAGCCGGAAGTCCGGCCGGTCAGCGGCACCCCTTCGTACAGGCCCAGCAGCGTGTTGCCCCTCCGTCTGTCCGTTTTGCTCAGCTGGGTGCGCGTCGGCTCGTCCGCCACCACTATGTCGATGTTCTCCAGCCTGTCCTGGAACTCTTCGGGCAGTTTTTCTATGGCCGCCGCCACCAGTTGTTCAAATCTTTCGGCTTCCATTTTCCTTCTTCACCGCTTCCAGTCGTTTCAGGTCGAATATCATGCCGTCCCGCGCGGCTGTGACCTTTACTCCGGTCTTTTCCGTGAGGTCGGCGGCTATCTTCCGGGGGTTGGCCTGCCAGACTTGCAGCCCGTAGTGGCTCAATATGGCCGCCTTCGGCTTTATTTCGGTTAGTAGCCGGGCTACCTCCGGTATAGCCAGGTGGGCGATTGGCGGGTACGGCTCGGTAAACACCATGTTGATAATCAGCAGATCTGCTTTATAGTGTTCTGTCAGCCCCTGGAAGTAGCCTGTATCGGCGATGTAGGCGAAATTGCATTCGTCCGTCCGGAATACCATGCCGTAGGTCTCCACCGAATGTATGTGCCGCACCGGCGTGGTGAAGGAAAAATTGCCCACGGTATAGGTCTTGCCCTCTTCCAGGACGGTAATGCCGTCGATAAACTTTTTAAGATAGGAAAAAATGACCGGCTCCTCGCCTAAAGCGTCCGCCGGGGCGAACAGCCGCCCGCGCCGCCGGAAGCCGCCGTTGGTCATGGCTTCTATTATCACGTTGGTGTCCGCCGAGTGGTCCAGGTGGCGGTGGGACAAAATCACGGCGTCCAGCTTTTCCGGGTTCAGCTTTCTCTTGGCGCACTGGACGATGCTGCCCGGCCCGGGGTCGATGATGGCCTCCGTGCCGTTAAGGTTAAGCCACAGCCCGCCGGAGGCCGCCAGCTGCTTGCTCACCATGAAGCGTGCGCCGGCTGTCCCCAGGAAGGTAATGGTATTGGGCGGGGCGGGGTTTTCTTTTATCATGGGTGGGTTTCCGTCTTAATGATAAAAGATACCGTGTATTTTTACAATCGTGCCAAAACGGGGAGTGTGCTTTGACAACGGTATTCACTCACGTTTATACTGGTTAGCGTATGGATATAGGCCTTTAGGCCGGTATATTTGCTATATCGTATGATACACGTGTGAAAGACGGAAATTTGGTATAATTAAAGGAAGCGAAAATGGAAAAAGAAAAGCAGCCCCGCAGTGTCGGCCACATGGATGTGCTGCTCGGTCACAGCGCGGATGCTATTCTGGCCACCAACGCCGAGGGAATTATCCAATTCGCTAACAAAGAAGCCTGCGAGCTGACCGGGCTGACCCTGAACGAGCTCATCGGCGTGAGCATCGTGGATGTTTACGAGAACATCGAGGCGGCGCGCGAGGCCAACCGCAAAATTTACCAGGCCGGCGGCACGATACATGATATGGCCACCAGGACCAAGACTAAGTCCGGCCAGGTTATCCCGGTGCGTGTTTCCGCCTCACACCTTTATGATAGCGGCGGTAAGTACATCGGTGGGGTAGGCTATTTCGCCAGGTACCAGCCCTCGGGCGCGGCGGACGACCAGATGAAAGCCCGCATCGAGCAGCTGGAATCCAGGCTGGAAAACTGGAAAAATCTGGCGGTTAACTTCGGCAAAATCAGCAAGGAGGCAATCAGTTCATGGATAAAGTCTTACCCGGCCTTGAAGAAGCGATAGCTGATATTAAAGATGGCGCCGTGATCGCCATCCCGGGCTTTTTCGCCTGCGGTGTGCCCCGGGCTTTGCTTCAGGCCATTATCAAAAAAGGCGTTAAAGACCTCACTCTTACCTGCGGCTGCGGCCCCATGCTCGGCGCCGCCCAGGAATTAAAAGAGCTGACGCTCAACGGTCAGTTGAAAAAAGTTATCGATTCTTATGGCCTGTTCCGCTCCGCCAGCAAGGGAATGCAGGACCCGTTCGAACAGGCGGTCAGGGCCGGCAAAATTGAGCTGGAAATCTATCCTATGGGCACGATGGCGGAAAAGTACCGTGCCGCTGGCGCCGGTATCCCGGCTTTCTATACCCCCACCGGCGTAGGCTCGGTAATGGAAAACGTGGTCAATGAGATTGAAGCCAAGAGAGTCCCCAAAGAGACCAAGATTATCAACGGCAAAAAATACATTTTGGAATATGCCCTCCAGCCGGATTTCGCGTTCATTCACGCCAAGTTCGGCGACCGCGAAGGTAATCTGCGCTATGCCAAGACTGCCCGCAATTTCAACCATGTCATGGCTACCGCCGCCAAGGTGACCATCGCGGAAGTGGAAAACCTGCTCGAGCCCGGTGAATTAGATGGCGATGATGTGCATACCCCCGGTGTGTATGTAAAACGGATTGTCAGAGTACCGCGCCCCAAGTTCGCCATTACTATAGATTAATTACAAGGGAGTTTGATTCAGAATGTCTCCAAAAGTAAAATTTGAAGGTCTTCCCCGTGAAATGATTGCCCTGCGTGTCAGCCGTGAGGTACAGGATGGCATGTATGTTAACCTGGGCATCGGTATTCCCACCCTCATCAGCAACTGGATTGAAGGTAAAGATGTTTATCTCCAGGCTGAGGTCGGGATGCTTAAGACCGGTGCGCTGGCGGATGGTGACCAGGTAGACCAGGACCTCATTAACGCCAGCTGCCAGGCGGTTACCGCCCTGCCGGGTACTTCCTATTTTGACATCGCCGAATCGTTCGGGATGATACGCGGCGGCCACATCGATATCGCCGTCATGGGCGCTTTACAGATCAACGCCCGCGGCGATTATGCCGGCTGGTCCAACCCGTCCCGCGGCCTGTTCGTCGGTAATGTCGGCGGCTCGATGGACCTCTGCGCCGGCGCCAGGAAGCTGTTTATCGCCATGGAGCACGTGACCCGGGAAGGCGATTATAAAATCGTTAAAGAGCTTTCCTATCCCGCCACCGCCATGGGCCGCGTAAGCATGCTCTTCACCGACCTCGCGGTTATCGAGATAACCCCTAAAGGAATGGTGCTGAAAGAGGTGCTGTCCGGCCTGACCGCTAAAGACATTCAGCAGGTCACCGAGCCGGAGCTGATTATCAGCCCGGACCTCAAGGAAATAGAGCTTTAAACTTTCGAGACATAGCGTCGTAAATTAAGGGAAGCCTGAAATGAACTGCACCCCTAAAGTTGGACAGTATGATATGCTGGAAATAACTTTAGGGGTGTATTTTTATGCCAAAAGGGAAACCGTATACCGGGAAGTTTAAACAAAC